>JAGNHB010000002.1 GCA_018001935.1 Acidobacteriota bacterium | reverse complement strand
TGGGGCCACGGCGGGAATGCCGTGGAAAGGTTCCTCCTGGTCGCCCAGGAGAAGGGCGCGCCCTAGCTTCAATGGGGCCACGGCGGGAATGCCGTGGAAAGTGGGAGGTGGGTGGGGGACCCTCCCGAGGGAAAGCCGCTTCAATGGGGCCACGGCGGGAATGCCGTGGAAAGTGATTGTGACGGCCGCATCCGTGCGTGTCTCCCTGGCTTCAATGGGGCCACGGCGGGAATGCCGTGGAAAGTTGACACCTTGATTTTCTCTAAAGGTAGAGACCCTGTGCTTCAATGGGGCCACGGCGGGAATGCCGTGGAAAGATTTATCCGCTTTGCACAAGTAGAGAGCACTCCGAAGCTTCAATGGGGCCACGGCGGGAATGCCGTGGAAAGCCTTCACTTCGAGGTGAAGCGGGTTGAGCGGCTGAAGCTTCAATGGGGCCACGGCGGGAATGCCGTGGAAAGCTCCGAAAGGGCGATACAGTGCCGCGGCATATGCTGCTTCAATGGGGCCACGGCGGGAATGCCGTGGAAAGTTCCAGGTAAAGTAGCTGACTGCGCATGTCGTCAGCGCGCTTCAATGGGGCCACGGCGGGAATGCCGTGGAAAGAAGGGCAGGGGAGGGCGGCCCAGCGTGTGGCTGTATCGCTTCAATGGGGCCACGGCGGGAATGCCGTGGAAAGTCAGTTCGGCGCTTTCCTTCCCCGCCCCCTCCCCGGGCTTCAATGGGGCCACGGCGGGAATGCCGTGGAAAGAGTTGGCGGAATTCTCTCACAGTCGTCAGGAGATCGGAAGCCTATTTCGAGAGGCTCGAGCCGATTGGGGGATTTCCGGTTTCCGGGTGCGGGATTTTCCGGGGGAGTGAAGAGACAACCATTGCCTTCACTTCTTGTTGGAAAAAATGCGAGTGCCCCATGGCCTTGGCGCGTCACTGGGCCGCTCGCAACGGGGATAATGCTCAACCGCTCAATTGTCAAGGATCCAACGGCGGCTCAGACAACCACCGAGCGCCGTTCGCGGACGGAGTAGGGACGCCCCAGCGAAAGGATCCGGGTGTCGGACTCCGGGGTGGCCGGGCCGAGACGCACCAGTATCACCTGGTCCTCCCGGTGGTGGATGATCTCCGAGAGCCGCCCCTCCAGGATTGCCCGTTCTCTGTCGCTGAGTTCGCACAGGAAAACGGACAGTTGGACGTGGTCGCCGAAGCCGAGCATCAGCTTGTACACCTGGCGGAGGCGCTTTGCGTCGGCAATGTCGTAGGCGATGACGAACTGGTGGCGCACGGCGTCCTCCCCTCCGTCAGCGCGTCCGAAAAGCCGGGTAGGAAGGGATCTCCCCGTCCAGGTACCGGCCGAGGAGGCGGGCCTGAACCTCCAGGATTCGCCGGTAACTGACCCGGTAGCCGAAAAGGGGGTGGGAAACCAGGGTGTCCATCCTTCGTTCGTAAGCCTGGATGAACCGGGTGCGGGCGCGGGGTTGAATGGAGACGGCCCCGGCGCGGAAAATGAAATCCCCTTCGGAGACGACGCCTGTATTCACCGCGGTCAGGACCGCCGAATCCGCCACCAGGGGGCGGAACTCCTCCATCAGGTCCAGGGCGAGGGACGGGCGGCCGTAGCGGGGACGGTGGTAGAAACCGAGAAACGGGTCGAACCCCACCGCCAGGAGTGTCACCGAGACGTCTTTCGCCAGGAGGGCGTAGGCGTAGGAGAGAAGGGCATTGACGGGGTCTCTGGGCGGGCGGCGGTTGCGTCCGTCCATGGCGAAGGGCATTCCCCCGCCGGGCGGTTTGAGAAGGGCCGGGAAAAGGTCCCAGTAGAGCCGACCGGCCGCCCCCTCGATCCCCAGAAGGGATTCGTTGTCCGTCGCCCGTCCCGCCCGGGAGGCCAGAGAGGCCAACTCGCGAAGCCCCCCCCGCGGCGGGTTCGGGTGGTTGCGGCGTATCAGGGTCCGGCCGTTGGCGACCTTCCCCTTTACGAGTAGTCGTGCGATGCGCAGGGAGGCCGCCTCGTCGAAGGCGGCCCCGTACTGGGCGATGCGCCGGCGCACGTTCTTGTGGGTCATCCCGTGGGTGACCCCATGGAACCACCCGCCGGTAGAGAAGTAGCAGAGGGGAATCCCCCGTTCGCACAGGGCGTGGATGAGCTGGGTGGTCACCTGGGCGTTGCCGAAGACCGAGACTTGGGAAACGTCCAGCAAGCGGACGCGCTCGACGGTTTCCCCACGGACCCGGATCTCGACTTCCTCACCCCGTTTGGCCACCTGGGCGCCCTGTTCCTGGATGTAGAGGGGGAGAGCGTCGTCCCGGGCGGGGTAGAGCCGTCGGACGTCGTCGGGGTCCACCCGGTCCGGCTCCTGGAGGAAGATCGTCTCGTCGGGAAGGCAGATGCCCACCAGGGCGCAGCGCGGGCACTTGGGGCTGTCCTTGAGGGGGGGCGGGAGGGCGCCGGCCTCCGCATCCGCCCGGAACGCATCCCGCAGGGCCCGGGTGCGCTCCGCCAGTTCGTCGGTGAAAGGGACCCGCACCCGCTCCCGGGAGCCGGCGAAGTAGAGCACCCCCGCGTCACAGGTGAACCCGTTCTCCCGGAGGACGAGCATCTGGGCGCAGACCTGGACGCGCTCCGGCTCCCAGGCCCCGCCGGCCACGTCGGGCCGCCTCCCTTTCTTGTACTCCACCGGGGTGACCCGCGTCCCTTCCCCCTCCAGCAGGTCCACCCGGGCGGTAAGCCCCTCCCGTTCGGCCGACAGCCACAGGGAGCGGGCGTGGAAGGTCTCGGCGGCATCGTCCGCCTCGGGTGGGGAGGCCGCCTCCCGGGCCGCTTCGATCGCCCTGTCGTCTGATCCGACCGCGTTCGGTTGCGGATGGCCCCGCCCGGCAGGCGGCGCGTACGGCTCTCCGTCACGGGCCGCATCCGCGTCCTCGCCCAGGGTGCGCCGCCCGGCAGGCGGCGCGTACGGTGTCCCGTCGCCGGACACGTCCGCGCCCGGAGGGGCCGGGACCGCGCCCGTCTCGCGGCTTACGCGCTTGTGAACGGTCCGCCCCTCCACCACGTCGGCGCTGGCCTCGAACTCTCCCTCGGCCCACATGAGAACCCCCAGCCGCGGGCAGTAAGCATACTCGCTCAGCATCCGGGCGGGGACCAGGTCGGTTTGCGCCGGGTCTTTCCCCTTTGTCTCCATCCCGATTTCTCCCGCGAGGGCAACCCTTGAAAAAGTCACGAACTCAAACCCTCGACCGGGGCGAAGAGGCCGAGGCCGTAGTGCGAGCCATACCCGAGGCACAACGGCCCGAAGACGGGGCGTTCAAACCGAAACCGGACGGTGAACCCACAGTCGATGGGGGGAGGCGGCCCGTTCCTGCGAAGGCGCGTGAAGTGCCGGTGCCGAACTCACGGCCGACTCTCAAAAAAACCTGTCGAAGGAGCGTTCCTGCGAAGGCGCGTGAAGTGCCGGTGCCGAAGGCCGTCCGGGTCGGCATGCGGGTCGATCACCACGATGTCGGAGGGTACGGGGAACCTTCTCGACGCCAGTTCCGCCGCAATCTGCCCTTCCAGGCTGTTCTTGCCGCGCGGCTTGAGATGGCGCGGCGGTACGAACGGGGTACGGCTGACCCATTCGGTCGCGCCGCCGATGCCGCCGAGCAGCGCGCGCAGACCGTCACCGTACCGTCCCTCCAGCGCCAGGAGTTCGCTCATCTCGTTGCAGGAGGCCGCCAGGGCCAGATGGAGCGACTCGACATTTTTCGCGTAAGTCTTGCGGACGGCGCGCACCGCCCTCTGCGCCAACCCGTCGAGCCCCATGGGCGCCCAGACGACGAAATGGTCGAGATGCCCGTCGCCGTCGAGATCGAGCGGCAGGAAATGGGCGTGCTCGTGACGGCTGTGGAGTGGTCTGCCGTCCTCGTCGCAACCGGACAGGGCGCGGTTGTGCTCCCCGGCGACGGCAACCAGAGCTTTGTGCAGGCGTTCCCCCTGGATCAGGGAATGGATGACCGACGGCAACGCCTGCCGGTTTCCGGTTCGGGTGGCCATCGACAGGAGCATGGCCTTGACCGGCGGCGGGTACGGCGCCCTGCCCTCGACGGGAGCGCCGACCCTGAACGCGTCGCGTCTGCGCCAGTAAAAGACGCGGCGGCTTCCGGGAGGCTGGTTCCAGCCGAAGTTACGCATCCAGGCAGTCTCTTTCTGCAGGGCGTCGAGCAGATCGGAAGGATAGGGCTCCAGCGCTTTTTCCCTTTGTTCAAGGAGCTTCTTGTTCTCACGCCCCGCCTTTCCAGACTCGGCCCCTTCCGCGAAGCCCGCCAGCAACGCCTCCACGGCCTCCCGACGCCACCCGGCGTAGGCCGCCTCGCCGGGCAGCGGCGCGAGGAGCGGCACCTGTTCCCATCCCGGGCCCGGCGGCGACGATCCGGGAAAACAGTTGCTCTCCGGCACGGTTTCCCCTTCCCTGGCCAGCTTCGCCTCGACCCAGCTTTCGGCCCGCCCGAGATAGCCGAGTTTTTCGGCCAGTGCGGCCAGGAGCGGGCGTTCTTCTTCATCCAGATCGACATTCCAGCTGACGGCCAACGCGCCGTGGTCGATCCGCGCCCAGGTGTCGAAGACCAGCGTTGTCTCCTCGCGCCCGTTCTTGAAGCGGGCCTGCGGCATGTAGTGGCGGCTGTGCGTCCCGATGGCCCCGGGCAGGCTGTAGACCGGGAGGTCCCCCGCCAACTTGTCGAAGAGGCGGCGGACGTGAGCGGGCGGCCCGCCGCCGCCCCACAAGCCCTTGGCATAGCCGACGCAGATCAGTGCCCGGATCAGCCGCCATGGTGACGGGGGCCACTCGATGAGCCCTTCGTTGACGTGATGACCCCACGGCGTGGCGTGATAGCACCGGCCGGGGAAAGTCAGGATCAAGGTCGGCATGGTCACTCCTCGCCGGTTTCGGCCTCTTCACTTTCGCCGCCCTCTTTCTCCTTACCTTTCTTCAATTCGTCGTTGAAGGTGACTTCGCTGACGGTCATCAGGTCCGAGCAGGCGGTGATGGCGGGGCGCAAGGCATCCAACAAGTCCCGGGACGAGGGCAGCACATATCCCGAGGGCAGGGTGGCGACGACGGTCCCGGTCGCGACGCGCAGGTCGCAAGCGGTCCGCAATCTCAGGTTTCCATCCAGAAGGGCCCTCAACTTGTACAGGGCCAGCAGGACGAGGAGGTTCTCCGCACCGGCGCCAAGGCCGTAGCCGCGGATCTGGGCGAGATCGAGCTTGACGTACAGGGTAAGGGCGTCGGCGGTGAATTCGTCCCGGGCGAACGGGACATTGCCGAAGCCGGTCTTCGTGTCTCCCGAAGGGTTGACATGGTCGTTCTTGACCCCGCCGGACGCGGCGGTCCTGACCCCGTCCGCCTCGATGAAAGCCTCAACCGCCCGGGAGAGCCTCAAACGCCCGCCCGCCAGTTCCTTTTTAGCCAGAAAGACGCCATGCAACAGCGAACCGATATCATATTTCAGCAGCACCTCGGTCAATTTCCGCCGGTTGATGGGGCCGGTTTCCAAAACGGCGAACTCTCCCTTTATCTTTAGGAAAAAGGTTTTATCCGCCCCCTCCAGAATGTACGGGCTGTTGATGCGGTGGGATTCAAGAACGCTGTCGGTGAGGAAGGCGCCGTGACGCAGGACGCGCACATGGGAAAGGCCGGCGAAATCCGGTTTGAGGTCGTTGGCGGCCTCGTCCCAGAGGGTCAGTTCCAGGTGGTTGGCCATGCTTTGCGCGCTTTCGACGAGGAGCGACGTGCCGTGCCGTGTCTGAAAAGTGGCCGCGCCGAGAGACGGGAAACCGGTCGGCTGAAAGCGGTGTCCCTGAAGCGGAACGAGCGGTATCGCAAAGAGCACCCTGTTTACATCGTTGAGAGCGGAAAGGTCGACGGACATGGTTTTTCCTCCTTGGGTTATTGGGCGTTGGGATCGAGACGCCGGACGAAACTTCCGGCTGTCCTACGGGTGACCGGGAAGGCCAGGGCCGCGGCCCACAGCCGGGCGGTTTCGGGGGAGACGGCGGCACACCGCACGGTGGCGCCGATGCCGGCGGCGTGCAACCGGCGACGGGCCAACTCGAAAGCCGTCGCCGCGTCCCCGCTCTCCAGCCTGCGGAATACGGCGGGGTCGACGCCGATCTTGCGGCCATCCTCTAGGGGCCACGGTAGAAGGGACAGACGGATGGCCAGCCAGGCGTCGTCAGGATAGTCGAGGTGACGGGGTCCGGACGGCGGACAAGGGGCGGCGGCCCATCGGCTGCCGTCGAGCGCCATGAGCGCCCGCGCCAGGGCGAGGGTCCGGTCGAGATCGACTTCCCCCGCCAGCAACCGTGCCAGGTCGGCGGGGTGAGCGTACGCCCTGAACGCCGGGGAGAGCGGCAGCCGCCGTTGGCCTTTTTGCGCGGCCTCGATCAGGCGGCGCCGGACCAGGGCCAGGGCGTCATCGATTCCCTCCCGACCGGCGAGAACAACATCCGGCCTTGTTTCCAACCTGGCCTGCGCCCCGGTCCCGGTTTTGGCGAACTGCCTCCCTTTCAGGGGCAGCCAATGCCGTCGAACGCCGTCGATCGGCCAGGTTCGGTCCTCCCTTTCGCTGAAAGCTGCGGCCTGCAAGGCAAAAGCGAGAGCCAGGCGAAACTCGACGGAATGATCATCCGACGCCTGGACCCATTCGGGACGAAGCGGGGGGACCGGCCCTGCGTTGAAACCGCTGCCGGCGGCCATGACCCCTTCGGCTCCCGCCATCGCCAGCAGAACGGCCTGCCACTCCGACGGGCTTTCCGGTCTCTGGGTGAGTGCAAAGAGCGCATCGCCGAGAACCCGCTCGGCACGCCTGAGCCTGGCGGGAGCATGTTGGTCCCGCGCTTCACGCCGGAGCCTGGAAAGCCAGCGGTAACGGTCGAGGTCGTCAAGGCAGCCGAGGTGGGGCGGCACCTTTTCCGGAACGCGGAACCGGCCGAGGGGGACCGCCAGGTTCGACTGCCCGTTCCGTTCGATGTAGCCGTATCGTTGAAATTCGCCTATTCCGCGCGCCGTCCCCATCCGCGCGATGGCGCGGGCAAGGTCGAGCGGCTCGCTGCTCGCGGTGTGCCCGCCGAGTTGCGCGCGCCCTTCCGCCAGCAGACGACGCAACTCACCCAAGGTCAGCGGTTGCGACCAGAGAGGCATCCACTGCTCACCGCGGAAGCTTTCGTCGGCATCGGCCGCACTGGCATAACCGGCGCCTTGCGCGCTGACCGCAAACGGCGCCGCGGCGCGTGACGATGCTGTGGTCGCGAGTCTTCGGGTAGCATGGGCGGTAAAGAGCACCGTTCCCTCCATCATGAGGATGAAATCCGCGGGGTTGAGGAGACTGTCACCCGACGGACCGGTCGTACTGTTCGCTCCCCCAGCCATTCCAGGCAAATACTGGCCAACGGCGCTCCCGATTTGGCAGCCCTTGATCGCTCTTCCCCACAAAGCGCTTGAAATCCATTGATCCGCCGACTTTCGTGCTTTGCCGTCTTTGTCGGAAGGATCGAATATCTCGTTGAGCCGTTGCATGAAATTGTTGGTGAAGTCTAGACGGCCATCGTTGCCGCCAGTCCCAAGAAGCGCTGGGAAACCAGGATTGCCATCACTGTCGAGAACCATTGCGGCATCCAGCCATTTCCGGTGTGGCCCCCGCCAGACAAGTCGGCATCTCGGGATAAGATCGCTCTTCAACGCATTGAAAATCTTTTCAGCCATAGAGAGACGTTTCTTATAGTCGGGTGAACTCTTTATTGCCTCTTTTTGGCTTTTTGTCATACCCTTGACTTTGGTCTCTGCTTTGATTCGCCTGACGGAATCGTCCGCGCTTGATATCGCTGACAACAAGGCTTTTGAGGCGGTTATGGCTTCGCGAAAAGGCTCAAATCGTGGAGCATCAGAACTCATGATTGGGGTTAAACCCGGATCATTGGTGTAAAAAAACCCAGACCCTTTATTCCAGGGCGACACCATGGGGGTCGGTTTATATGCCTTTAGAAAAAAGGCTTCCAATTCGCAGCAATCCAAACGGGTCGCCAGTCGAAAGCGATCCCCTTCCCACCAGCCTCTCGCCTGTTCATCACCCTGTTCAGATACGAGACGCAGAATCCCCAGGGCTTTCAGGTAGTGGGCCAGGGGTACGGGGGCGCAGCCGTTCAGGTCGTGGATGTGCATCATGGCGACACCTCCGCTTCGAGCAATTCATCGTCCTTGACCGCCATCGAGGCCCGCTGGTCCGCGGCCCGCATGATCGCCTCGAACCCGGCAAGGCCGAACGGGCCATAGATAGACAACAGCGACAGCACCCGCTCCGTCCAACCCCGGCCGGTTCTTGGATTGAGCCCGGCGGAGGAAGGCGTCAGATCGAGGAGACTCTCCGGCAGCATGGACATGTCGCCGACAGTGGTGTAAAGCGGTAACGCCGGCAGCCTTTCACCGTCGATAACCCCGCGGATGCGCAACGCCCCATCCGAAAATTCCTGATCGGCCGGGCACGCGTGCCAGGCCAGGCGGACCTTGCCGTGATGGGAACAGACCAGGTAGAGCAGGAGGTTGAAGCTTTCCGCGGATAGGGCGAGGATTTCTGCTTCGACAGGTGTCGGCGGGGACCCCGACGAAAGCGGTTCGACCGGCTTCATCCCGACGGCGGCAAGAAAACCTCGCCATGGCCCGAGCAGGGCCGGATGGTCGGGGGCGTGCCGCTGCAAGACGGCGAAGAGCGCCAGGGCGCTTGCCAGTTCGTGACGGAAACCCCGCCGACGGTTCTTCATCGACCAGGCTTTCTCCGGGGCCTTGGCCAGATCAACCCGGGCGGGTCTGCCGTGGCCGACGATCATTTGCTGAAACGCGGCATGCGACTTTCCCACGTCGTGGAAGCGCCCGGCCAGATCGAACAGGTCGGTGAATTCAGGAACAAGCTCTTGGGCCAACCGGCGTGTCAGCGCGCCGACTTCTCGGCCGTGAGAAGCGATGGTCTGCCATGCCGACCTGCTCAGCGATTCATCGTCCTGGCCGGAGTCCGTCATTTCAGCCGGCTGTGGCGGAACAAGCGCAACCGGCAAGACGCTGAGCGATGACTTGGCATCCCACCCCCTGGCCGGATCGTATCCACCGCAGTCGGCCGAAACCAGCACTGTCTGACCAGGGTAAAAATCGCGTCCTTCGGCCCTTCGCCAGGCGCCTTCCAGCCAATCCCAGACCCAGGCGCGCCTGCCCTTTTCCAGCCGTGTCCCCTTGCCGCACAACCAGGCCCTGGCGTCAAGGAAAGGAACCGTACAAAGAGCTTCCCGTGCGGGCCGCAACTTTTCGGGGGGCTCGGTTTTTCCCTCGATGTCCTCCCAGAAAACCTGGAGGTCGCGCTCGGCGCCGGAGCGGATGAAACGGCTGATGTCGATCTCGGCCCCGGAAAGGTCGGGCGAGGTGTCGAACAGTTCATCGAGTTCATGCCGCAGCAGCAGGTGGGCCGGTTCGAAGGGGTAGAGCCGGGGGAGCCATTCGCCATGCTGCTCCTCGAACGTCTCGAGTTGCCGAGGAGCGACATCGCTGACAAGCCCGAGCGCCTCACGGGCAGCCCTGAGCTCGTCCATGGAATAGGGCAAAGCCGCCTTGTTCTCCGCGTTGGTGATGATGGCGGCCGCGTCGATTTCCTTCGTTTTCCCCGATCTTATGGCTTTCTCTTGTTCTGCGCGGGCCTTCCTTGCGGTTTCCTCGGCCTGGCCGGCCGGCAAATCCGCGACGATTACCCGCGCCGTGCCTCCCCATCTTGCACAGCGGCCGAAACGCTGCACCAGGCTGGCCCACGGCGCCAGTTCGGTGACGAGAAGACCGGCCGAGATGTCGACCCCGGCCTCGACGACCTGGGTCGCGACGATGACGCGGTCTGTTCCCGATGCACAGGCCTCTCTATTCAAGAAGGCCTCACACCACGAGGCGCGCTCCGCGGGCCGGAAACGGCTGTGAACCAATCGTTTGTCGGTCATTGCCAGAGAGTCGTCATTCTGCAGCAATTCAAAAACTTCCACGGCTCTTCTTACGGTGTTGAGAACCACCAGCGTCGTAGCGCCGGTGCTTCTCTTCATCGCCTCATGTTCGCTGACGACCAATGACGCGATGTCCTTGGCATCTTTGACCGCTTTCAATTCGCACGGTTTGACGACGTCGTCCCACAGGTGGCCGACGCGCCCTTGCGGCGGGATGGACGACGAGGGCAGACCGGCTGTCAATCGAGTCGTGTCCGGACTTTTCTCGAGCCAGCCCCGCTGCAGTGTCGCACTCATCCACCAGGTGCGGCAGGGGCGAAGGGAACGTTTCTCTTCCGAGTCATCATCACGGAACGCCTGCAATTGCGCCGAGGTTGCCAGGCCGAAGTCCATCAACTGGACTTCGTCCATCACCCAGAGCGCGTCCTGGTTGAGGAGGCCGAATTCCATCGGCCAGCGGGCACGCGCCGCCGCATAGCCGCGATTCATGGCACGGGAGAGGAGCATGTCTTGAGTGCCGATCAAAACGGCACATTCCTCCGGGTAAAGGGGCCAATCGCCGCCGTCCGCCCCCCCCATCAGCAAGTGGACCCCGACCTTGCCTTCATGCGTGCCTCCATCCCAGAGAATCCCCAGCGAGCCCAGTGCCGCAAGCGCTTCGTTCTCCGTCTGCTCCACCAGCACCCGCATGGGGAGACACCAGACCAGGCGCCGCGGCCAACGGTTGTCTCTGCGTTTTACTCGGTGCCAAAGCCAGGCGGCGAGGATTCCGTGGGTCTTTCCGAACCCGGTTGGGACACGGATCAGGCGGTTACAACAATCCTCTTGAGCGGCCAACTCGTTCTGCCAATCGTGTGGCGCATTATGCCCGGTCAGTTTTTGAAAGAAATCACGAAATGAATCCATGTGGCACTCCGTTTCCCTGTTCTCAGAGAACTAACCAACATTCTTGAAGGCACAATTAAGGTAATTATCCTGCGATGTTGGATAAATGTCAAAGTATTTCTTGTCTTGAGGATCGTGGATTTTTCGGGAGAAAACCCGACGAGCATTCAGAGCAACCGATCAGCGGTCCGTCGCGGAGAGGTGCCCCGATTCATCATGGAAATGCCGGTCCGATAGACAGTTCGTCTATCGACCAGGGGGCGAGATTACGGTTTGTCAATTGAAGGATACTCGTTCGGTATCACACTTCGCGGTTTGGGATGAGGCTGTCAGCGACTGCTTCCGCTCGTTTCCGGAAAGATTCGCACCGGTTCAAGCGAATCTCGAGCCCTGTCGATTGGGCGTAAGGTAGAACGAAGAAAGTTGAGGCGCCGTGAAAGGACGAAAGGCCTGAAGCCACCGGTCCCGGTCCTGTAAACAAACGTCCGGAACCGGTGGTTTGGGGGTCATTTCGTCTCTGAGATCTCTCCCAGGGCTTTCTGGATGGATTCCTCGATCTTCCGGAGCTGATCGTCGCTGATGGGGAAGTTCGGGTCGTTGGCCAGGCGGTCCATCACCTTGCGGACCTGGTCCCGGGCCATCTCGATCCAGGGGCGGGCATAGGCGTTCGCCCGGGCGGCTTCACGCTCGAGCTTCGCCACGGCCTCGCTCATCTCCTTGCGGACTTTCTCCCGCACGCTGGAGAGATCGCCCAGTTCGGCGCGCACCCGGGCGATCTCCTGGCGGAGCTGCTCCCGGAACGCGGGGTCGTTCATTTTCTGACGGGCTTTTTCCAGCTGTTCCTGGATCTTCTTCTCCAGGGAAGGGTCGAGCTTCGCCGCGGCCAGGGACTCCTTGACGGCCTTTTCGATCTGGGGGCCAAGGTCCTTCAGCTCGTCCAGGGACTTGAGGGATTCCCGGACGGCGCGTGCGATCTCCGCCGCATCCACCGAGATCTCGCGGATTTGTTTGAGGGAGTTCTCGTCCAGTCCGATCGAAACGCCTCCCCGGCCGGGTTTCTCCGGCGGCTCGGGGGCCTCGGGGGGCTCCGGCGCCTCCGGCGGTTCGGGGGCGGCGACGGGAGGTGGAAGCGGCTGGGCGGGGGGCGCCGGCGGGGCCGGCGGGGCGGGCGGCGCCGCCAGGGCGGCCGGGAGGCACGGCATGGCCCAGGCGGGCGGGGACGGCGGGGCGGGCGGCTCACCCCCCAGGCCGGCCGGGTCGCCGGCGGGAACGGCCGCGACGGCGGTGGACGGGGAGAAGGGGGACATCCACGCCACGGCGGCCCCGAGGGTCAGGACACCGATCAACAAGGCCAGTTTCTTCTTCATGGTCGTCTCCTTGACGTCGGAATGGGGTTGCAGCAGGTGGCGGATCCGGCGTTCCAGCCGGGTGCGCGGGACCATGCCGACCGCCGCCGCGCCGGCGAAACCGGCGGCGCGCAGGTCGTACGCGAAGGCCACGAGCTGACGGGCATAATCGGAAGGGCGAACGCCCTCGAGCACCACGCGGGCGTCGGACGCCTCCTCCTGGGCCAGGGACATCTCCCGGAAGGCATGCCAGACGAGCGGGTTGAACCAGGCCAGGGCGCAGGCGGCCTTTCCCGCCAGGCGGGAGAGGGCGTCCCGGTGGCGGACGTGGGCCAGTTCGTGCAGGATGACCGCGCGGAGGCACCCGGGGTGCCAGTGCCGGGCGGTGCGGGGAAGGAGGATCACGGGCGCGAAGACCCCGAAGGTCAGGGGAGTCCGGACGGCGGGGCCGACGCGGAGGTCCGCCCCCTCCCGGGCCGCTTCCTCCCGCAGCGCCTGCCAGGCGGGGCCCGCAAGCGGTTCGGAATGCCGGACCAGGCGCCGTCCCGCCCGGCCCGCCAGGTAGCGGCGGAGCCCCACGGCGAGGGCCCCCGTTCCCCAGACTCCCAGGAGGAATTCCCGCCAGGGGAGCGGGGTGTGCACCGGGGCGCCGTTTTTCACGGCGGCGACGGGGGTTTCGCCGGAGCGCCGCGGTGAGCGGGTTTCCACGAGGCCGACCGCCCCGTCGGGAAGCGCCGTCTCCGACCGGGTGACGCCGTATTCCCGGGCGGCCGCGGAGGTGTTTTCGGAAGGCCCTGTTGAGCGGGTTTCCGCGGGGTCGACCGCCTCTCGGGGAACCGGCCTTGCGGGCGAGGCGGCTGCCTCCACGGCGGTCCCGGGGGCGACATCCGCCAGCAGGCCCAACCGGAGGCCGCCGCCCAGGAAGGCGGCAAAGGGCAGCAGGAGGACCAGAACCAGCACCGTCACCCACACGGCGTTGCGAAGCCGGGGCGTGCAACGCCGGATCAGGGGGGCGAGCGCAGTGGCCGCCAGGAGGAGCACCGCGCTCCGGAACATGAACGCGATGGCCTCTTGGGCGAGGAAGGGGATTTCCGGCAGGGTCATCGTCCCTCCTTGTGCGCCTTCTCGATGAGGCGGCGAAGCGTTTCGTACTCCGTTTCCGTGAGGGGGCGGTCCGCGGCGTCCAGCAGGGCGGCCGCGGCCTCCGCCGGCGACCCGTCGAAGAAGGTCCGGAGCAGGTGGCGGGCGGCGGACCGCCCCGCCTCCTCCCGCTCCCGGACGGGGACGTACACGTAGCGGGCGCCGTCCTGCCGGTGGGTGAGGTGCCCCTTGTGCTCCAGGATCCGGAGCATGGCCCGGACCGCCGAGTACCCCGGCGGGTCCGGCAGGTCCTGCATCACGTCGGCCACGGTGCCCTCGCCCCGGGCGAAGAGGGCGTCCATGATCTGCCGTTCGCGCCGGGACAAGCTTTCGGGTCGGGGTGTCTTCATCATCGATTCGCTCCCGCAACAGGTCGTTCCGGGTTATAGTACGACGGGTCGATGCTAAAAGTTCAGCACTTTGCTAAAAAATTAGCACTTTTTTTCGGTAACCCGGACCCGCCCGGTCCCGTATACTGTTCTCGATTGACGAATCCCTGCCCATTCCGGCGAAGGAGGACCCCCATGAATTTCCGCGGTTGGAAATCGATCCGGTGCGGACTTGCCCCGGTGATGCTGGCCCTGTGTCTCGTTTCCCTGCACGCCCAGGAGGCCCCGAAGGCGAAAGAGCCGGAGTTGACCGACGAACAGGCGGCCATGGCGACCTACACCCCTTCGTTGAAGGGCATGCCCGATTCGGGGGAATTCCTTCTTTACCTGAACGAGGAGAAACTGGCGACTCACCGGTTCGAGTGGAAGGCCGACGGCGCCTTCCGGGGGACCTTCGACCTGACGCTGGCCGGGCAGACCGTCAAGACCGAGACCCTCGTGTCGGTGGACGGGGAAGGGCGCTGGACGAAGGTGGAGATCATCACCCCCCGCGGCCCCCAGGCGGTGGAGCGCGAGGGTTGCCTGATCCGCCGGGAGTTCAAGGGCGAGAAGAGCACCGGGCGGATCGGCGCCGGGAGCCTCCTCTACCTGGACTACGCCCCCTCCCTCTTCACGGCCCTCATCAAGGCCGTGGACAAGAGCAGGAAGGAGAAGCAGACCCTGAAGGTCTTCGTCTCCGCAACGGTGGACATGGACGTGCCCGTGGAAATCCTCCCGCCCGAAACCCGCGTGGTGGAGGGGAAAGAGCAGACCTTCGAGCGGTACACCTTCAGCCTCGCCGGGATCGACATCACCGTCTGGCAGGACGCCGCCGGCAAGGTGGTCCTGGAGGACGTCCCGGTGCAGAAGGCCTACTTCGTCCGGCCCGGCTACGAGATCCTCGCGAAGAAAGCGGTGGACGACCCCCTTCTCTCGAAAGCGTCGTACGAGTACACGCTCGAGAAGGACGTCCTGGTGCCCATGCGCGACGGCGTCAAGCTGGCCACCGACCTCTACCGCCCGGTGGGCGTGGAGAAGGCCCCCCTCGTCCTCATTCGCACGCCTTACGGCAAGCAGATGCAGGAACTCGACGGAAAGTTCTGGGCTCGAAGAGGTTATGCCTGCGCCACCCAGGACTGCCGGGGCCGCTTTGCCAGCCAGGGCGTCTGGGAGCCCTTCATGAACGAGGCCGAGGACGGCTACGACGCCATCGAGTGGCTGGCCGTCCAGCCCTGGTGCACCGGCAAGGTGGGGATGATCGGCGCCTCCTACGTGGGGTGGGTCCAGTGGTGGGCCGCGTCCCGGAAACCGCCGCACCTGACCGCCATCATCCCCAACGTGGCGCCGCCCGACCCCCACTGGAACATTCCCTACGAGAACGGCGCCTTCTTTCTCCTGGGGTCCATCTGGTGGGCCAGGATCCTCGAGACCAACGCCACCGCGGACCTGACCGGCGAGGCCATGGCCGGGATCAACGAGGAGGACTACTCCAAGGTGCTCAAGACCCTCCCGGTCATCGACCTGGACAAGGTCCTCCTCAAGAAGGAAAACCCCTACTGGCGGAACTGGATCCGGCACCCCGACAACGACGCCTACTGGGACCGCGCCAACTTCCTGAAGCGGCTGAAGGACGTGACGATCCCCGCCTTCCACCAGTCCGGGTGGTTCGACGGCGACGCCATCGGGACCAAGCTGAACTACCAGGCGATCCGGAAGCCCGGGCTGAACAACCAGAAGATGACCGTGGGCCCCTGGGGCCACACCGACCGCGCCAGCCGCCGGATCGGCGACAAGGACTTCGGCTCGGAGGCCATCGTGGACCTCCAGCGCGACTACCTCCGCTGGTTCGACTTCTGGCTCAAGGGCGTGAAGAACGGCATCGACACCGAGCCGCTCGTCCAGCTCTTCGTCATGGACGACAACAGCTGGCGCAAGGGGAACACCTACCCTCTCGAGGGCACCGTGATGAAGGACCTCTACCTCTCCAGCGGCGGGAAGGCCAACACCTCGAAGGGGGACGGCCGGCTGGTCTGGGAGAAGGGCGCTTCCCCGGCCGAGACCGACCGCTACGTCTACGACCCCGGCGACCCCACCCCCTCCCCCGAGTTCCAGCCCACCAAGAGCAAGGAGGAACGGACGAAGGAAGTCCTTTCCGACGCCGAGGAGAAGAAGAAGGCCGAGGCCTTCCACCAGTCCGTGACCGACAGCCGGGCGGACATCCTGGTCTACGAGACCGAGCCGGTGAAGGAACCGCTGGTGATCTGCGGGCCCCTGTCGGCCACGCTCTACGCCTCCAGCTCGGCGAAGGACACCGACTGGTACGTCAGCCTCAGCCTGGTGGACGCCGAGGGCGGCATCCACGTCATCGGCAAGGGGAAGGTCCGGGCCCGCTACCGCAATTCCCTGGCGAAGCCGGAACCGCTGACCCCCGGCAAGATCGAGAAGTACGAGCTGGACCTGTGGCACACGGGCCTGAAGGTCAAGCCCGGCTGCAAGCTCCGGGTGGAGGTGGCGTCGGCCATCTTCCCGCTGTTCTCGCGCAACCTCAACACCGGCAAGAATAACGAGACGGAAACCGACTTCGTCAAGGCGGACCAGGTGATCCACCACTCGGCGAAGTACCCCTCCTGCCTCCACCTGCCGGTGCTGCCGAACTAGGGCGCGGGGCCGCGCACACAAGAAGTCCTGATCGTGATCTCACAGAGGCACGGAGGCACGGAGAAGAATCATAAGGATTTTAAAATGCGATTTGCATTTCTCCGTGCCTCTGTGAGAGAAAAGGACTTTTTTCGAGGGCATCATTTCTGATTCGCGTTATTCGCGGGAAATATCCCATTGGCGACCTTTTACGGGAGCATCAAGCTTTCCCCGGATGCGCCCTGGCCATCCGAAGGGCCTCCCGGCGCTTCTCCCGGGGGAAAACCGGAGGCTGGTCCCCTGAGCGATCGATGGTACAATCCCCTCCATGTGGAACCGGCCTCCGAAGAATTTCTACGACGTCCTGGGCGTGCCGCCGACGGCGTCCGCCGAAGAGATCCGGAGCGCTTTCCTGGCCCTGGCCAAGCAGTTCCACCCCGACCTGGCCCGGGACGCCCGCAGCCGGAAACAGTCCACGCGGAAGATGCAGGAGCTCAACGAGGCTTACGCCGTCCTCGGGCACGCGGACAAGCGGGCCGACTACGACGCCTCCCTGTCGACCCCGCCACGGCCGGAAACGCCCCCTCCGCCTCCGCCCCGCCGCCCCTGGCAACCGCCCGTCCCGCCCCCGCCCGAGCGGGAGATCGAGCCGGCCACGTACGGTTTCCTGCTGAAGTTCTTCCTCCTTTTTCCCGCCTTGATCGTGGTGCTGGGCATCCTGGGGTTCTCCGGCATCGACCTCTTCGTGCTCACCGTCCTCTGGTTCTTGGGCTTCCACTGCTTCCAGCAGTACCAGGACCCCCGGCCGAAACGGTGATAACGAATGTCAAAGATGACATCCCCGCAAAAAGTCGCGAAAGGGAAATTTCCCGCGAATAAAGCGAATAGACGCGAATTTATAACACGAATAATATCTGTCAGTTTTTGAATTCTGATTCACGTTTATTCGCGTGATTCGCGGGCAAAAAAGACTTTTTGCGAGCCCATCAAAGATAATATCGTAATAAACTGCCCGGGGAGCGCGGGTGTCCCGCCCGAATTTCAAACCGGCTGTATCTTCCCTTGATTACCGCCCGGCCCTGTGAAAAAATGAGCAGGATGCGGCGATTATCCTTTCCCCTTCGAATCCTGGCCGTCGGGTGCGCTGTCCTGGCCGGAGGCGCCCGGTTCGCACCCGCCCAGTCCGGCCGCGTCCTGTTCCACCGGATCGGAACCGACGAGGGGCTCTCCCAGAACAGCGTCACCGCCATGTGCCAGGACCGGCAGGGCTTCCTCTGGTTCGGCACCTACGACGGGCTCAACCGCTACGACGGGTACGCCTTCACGGTGTTCCGCCACGACCCCCGGAACCCGGGTTCCCTGTCCAACAACTGGGTGAACGGGCTCTGCCTGGACCGGGAGGGCCGTCTGTGGATCGCCACCGAAGGGGGCGGGCTCAACGTCTTCGACCCCCGCACCGCCACGTTCCGACGCTTGCGGCACCGCCCCGGCGACCCCGCCTCCATCGGCGACGACACCGTGCACTGCGTCCGCCCGGACCCCCGGGGGGACCTCTGGGTCGGGACTCCCCGCGGCCTCGACCGGGTCAGCCCCCGGGGGGAGGTCCTGGCGCACTTCACCCATCGTCCCGACGACCCGGGGAGCCTGAGCGACCCGTCCGTCCACACGATCCTTGTCGACGGCTCCGGCGGGCTGTGGGCCGGCACCCTCAACGGCCTGAACCGGCTCCGGCCCGGGGACGGGCGCTTCGACCGCTTCTACCCCGAAGCCGGCGCCGGGAAGGGCAGGGGGTCCCCCAACTTCATCGCCGCTCTCCACCCGGACCGGAAAGGCTTCCTCTGGGTAGGGACCGGGCAGGGGCTGTTCACCCTCGACCCGCGCACCGGCGTTTTTCGCCCACCGCCCCGACGCCTCGGGGCCCTCGTCGCGGGCGGGGGCGTGTCCTCCTTCTGCGAGGCGGACGCCGACAGCCTGGTGATCGGCACCAACACCGTCGGCATCGTGTTCCACCGCCCCTCCGACGGCAGTGCGTTCACCGCTTCCAACGCCCCGGAGGAGCGCGGGAGCCTCTCCTTCAACGTCGTCATGTCCCTGCTCCTGGACCAGAGCGGCATGCTCTGGGTGGGGACCATGAACGGGGTGAACGCGCTCTCCAACAAACAGAAGAACTTCCACTACATCGGGCGGGGGTCGGGGAGCGCCGAGAGCCTGTCGGCGGGATTCGTGATGGCGGTGCACCAGGACCCGTCGGGGGCCTTGTGGATCGGCAGCCTGACCGCCGGGCTGGACCGGTACGACCCGCGGACCGGCCGGTTCACCCACTACCGCCACGACCCCGCGCGACCGGATTCCCTGGGCATGGACGGCATCTGGTCGATCCTCATGGACCGCAAGGGGCGGCTGTGGGTCGGGACCTACGGCCGCGGGCTCGATGGCCTGGACCCCGCCACCGGCCGGTTCAGCCACTTCCGGGTGGACCCCCGGGCGGGCCCGGAGACGCCGGGGGACGTGATCCGGACCCTGTTCGAGGACCCGCAGGGGACCCTGTGGGTCGGGACCGACCGGGGGCTCAAGCGTTTCGACCCGGAGAGCGGCCGGTTCACCCACTTCGGGCCTGCCGCCCCCGCGGGCCGGCAGGGCGGGGATACGGTGGTGCGCGCCCTGGTCCGGGACCCGGGGGGAGACTTCTGGATCGGGATGTACGGGGGCGGCCTGGTCCGCCTCAACCCTGCGGACGGCACCTGGAAGCGCATCCGGCACGACCCTTCGAACCCGTCGGCGGGGATCAGCTCTGACTTCGTCCGCTGTCTCCACCTGGACGACCGGGGCATCCTCTGGGTCGGGACGGACCTGGGCCTGAACCGTTACGATCCCGCCCGGGCCGAGTGGAAACTGTACACGACCCGCGACGGGCTGCCCAGCGACGTGGTCTACGCGATCCTCCCCGACGCCTTCGGCCGTTTCTGGCTCAGCACCAACCACGGCCTGTCCTGCTTCGAGCCCGCCCGCGCCTCCTTCTGGAACTTCGACCGCCGCGACGGTCTCCAGTCCAACGAATTCAACCAGGGGGCCTACTGCCGGGGCCGCGACGGGGAACTCTTCTTCGGCGGGCTCAACGGCGTGACGCATTTCCGGCCGGAGACCATCCGGCCGAACGCTTTCGTGCCGCCGGTCTACCTCACCGACGTGCGAGTCTTCGACCGGTCCCTCGGCGAGGGCGCCCCGGACCGCCCGGCGACCCAGCCGCCCTTTCTCCGCGAGGTGCGGCTGCGTCACGACGAGAACGTCCTGACCTTCGAGTTCGTCGCCCTCAACTTCCAGAACCCCGAACGCAACGCCTACGTCTACACGCTCGAGGGGGTCGACCAGGGGTACATCCGGGCGGGGGCTCGCCGGTACGCCACCTACGGCAACCTCGCCCCCGGAACCTACGTCTTCCGGGTGCGGGCGGCCAACAACGACGGGGTGTGGAACAACCGCGGGGCCAACCTGACCATCGTCGTCGTCCCGCCCTGGTGGCGCACCTGGTGGGCCGTCACCCTCTACTGGGCGGTCGGGGCCGGCCTCGTCTTCACCCTGGTCCTCCTCCGGGTGCGGGCGCGCCTGCGGAAGATCGAGCGGCGCATGCTCCAGGAGTCCGTGGCCCGGCTGCGGGAGATTGACGCGCTGAAGACCGAGTTCCTCAACATCGCCTCCCACGAGCTCCGGACCCCTCTCACCTCGGTCGTGGGCTTCGCCCGGATGATCCAGAAGAAGCTGGACGAGGTCGTCTTCCCCCTGATCCCCCCCTCGGAGACCCGGGCGGGGAAGGTGTCCGAGCAGATCCGGGCCAACGTGGCGATCATCGTCGCCGAGAGCGAGCGCTTGACCGCCCTCATCAACGACCTCCTGGACATCGCGAAGCTGGAGGCGGGAAAGGTGGAGTGGAAGCGGGGACCGGTGGACGTGGCGAACGTCGTCCGTCAGGGGATGGCCGCCATCCGTCCCCTGGCCGACCCCAGGGGGCTCACCCTCGTCGAGGAGATCGAGCCCGGTCTTCCCGCCGTCCCCGGCGACCGGGACCGCCTGCTCCAGGTGGTCCTCAACCTCCTCTCCAACGCCGTGAAGTTCACGGACGCCGGGGAGGTGGCCTGCGGGGTTCGGCGCTGCGGGGACGCCCTCTTCGTGTCAGTCCGGGACACGGGCATCGGCATCCCCGACGACGCCCTCGCTTACATTTTCGAGAAGTTCCGGCAAGTCGGGGACTCCCTGACCGACCGACCCCGGGGCACGGGGCTCGGGCTGTCCATCTGCCGGCAGATCGTGGAGCACCACGGCGGCCACATCTGGGCGGAGAAGGGGCCCGGGTCCGGGAGCGTTTTCACCTTCACCCTGCCCGTCGGCACCGCGTAAAAGCCGGTTGCAATTCGTTTCCGGGACGGATTAGAATGCCTCCGCCCGCCGGCGAGCCCCGCGGCGGGAACCATCCGATCGAAGCGAGGGACAATGAGGAAGAAGGGACTTGTCATCGGGGCGCTGGTGTTGACGCTCGGCTTCCTGGTGATCGCCCGCGTCACCGGCCCCAATTTCCGGTACAGCGTCAGCCAGTCCGGCGACGGGTGGACCGTCACCCACCGGGCCCCCCGGGTCATCACCGACGCCGACCGATCGACGCTCCAGGTCCGGGAGACAGGGACCCTCGGGGCGGTCTCCGCCATCCGCCTGCTGGGGCGGGAACGAAAGTGGGAACCAGGCCGTTTCGAGGTGTGTGCCGGCGTCCCTCTCCAGGGCGCGGAGGGTTCGCGCTCCTGGCTTTTCCCCGTGGACCGGCGGCCCTGGATGACGAAGTACGACTACGGTTTCCGGATCACCCTCAAGGACGGCCGCGAGATCGACCTGCTCCGGGGCGGCGGCCTCATGACCGTCCGGTTCCGGGGCGACGTTCCCCTCGCGCTGACCCTCGTGCACGTCATCCCCATGTTCGTGGGCCTCTTTTTCGTGATCCTGGCCTGCCTCCTGGCCTTCCGCGAGATGCGGGACCGCACGTCGCCGCCCGGCGCCGTGCGGACCGGTTTCAAGGGCTGGCTCCTGATGGCGCTGGGGGGCCTCCCGCTGGGGTGGCCGATGAACTGGTACGCCTTCGGGGTCGTGTGGGAGGGGTGGCCCTTCGGCGCCGACGTGACCGACAACAAGACCCAGGCGGCCCTGCTGGCCTACGGGATCGGGCTGTGGCTCGCCCGGCGGTGGGGGAAGACCTGGCTGGTCCCGGTCGCCACCGCCGTCGTGGTGATCGTGTACCTGATCCCCCACAGCATCTAGGCGCCCGGGCCCCGGGGGACCCATGTCAAAGCTCGAGGACCGGATCTGGGAAGCCCTGCGGGAAGCGGGGGCCGCGGTGCCCGCCGACGAGCTGGCGTCCCGGTTCCTGGGCTCCGGGGCGGCCGCCGTCGGGGGGCGCGTGATCGAAACCGTGCTCGCCCGCGACCGCCGCTTCGCCCGTTCGGGCGACGGCTGGGCCGCGATCGAGGCCGTCCCGGACCCGTCGCCGAAACTCGAGGACTGCGAGTGGGTCGCCCTCGGCGGGGACCTCCTCCCCGTGGGCCCGACACGGGAACCGCTCCTCGCCGTCACCCGCTTCCGGCCGGGCGGCCCCGGCGGACCCGGCGCCGACGCCCCCTGCCGCACCGAACTCTACCTCCTCGACTCCCCCCGCGTTCCCCGGGGCCTGGCGGAGGACCTCCGGGACCGTTGGGGCTTCCCCTGCACCCTGGCCCCGGAACGAAAGGTCCTCCGCCTCCTGGACGAACTCCTCGCCGGCCGGGGCCTCTTCCTCCGACTGTACGCCTCCGCGCCGGTGGGAGCCCTTCTCGGCCTTGCGGAAGCCACGGGCACGGCGCTCCCCGAGCACTTCCACCCCCTGGCCGACGTGGCCCGGATCGCGCTGCCCGGCGGCGCCCGCCCGACGCTCGAGGACGTCCTCACGGCCCTGCACGTGGAGGTGCGGGGGGAGACCCCGCTGCAGACCGAGCTGCGGGCGCTGCCCGACCTGCTCCCCGCCCTCCTCGAGGAGTTGATGGCCGCCGGGCTGGAGACGCTGGCGGACGTTCCCGCCCGCCTCGCCGAATTCTGCCGCCCCTTCGACTTCGCGGGGCGGGCCTTCGGCGCCGCCGACCTCGAGGCGCTCCCCGAGGCCCCGGGGGTCTACCTCCTCCACGACGCCGACGACCGGGTCGTCTACGTCGGCAAGAGCGTCAACGTGCGCCGGCGGGTGTCGGGCTACTTCCGGTTTCTCGCCGAGGGGGACGTCAAACTGGAGAAGATCCAGGCCCTGACCCACCGCGTCGGGGCCATCCCCCACGGTTCCGACCTGGAGGCCTCCCTCGAGGAGGCCCGCCTCATCCGGGAGCTCCGGCCGCCCGTCAACACCCAACTGGAAATCCGGCCCGAGCCCGAGCCCAAGCCGCTCACCGAACCGGTGGTCGCCCTGCTCCCCCACGCCGACGAGGGCCGCGCCGCGGTCTTCGTCCTTCACCCGGCCGGCTGGGTCCACCGGCGTTCGCTGGAGCGGCGGGCGACGGACGTCCTCGGCCTGGAGCGGTTCCTGGAGAGCGCCTGCGGGGACGCCGCGGCCGCGCTCCCGGGCGCCGACCGGGAGGGGTTCCCCCTCGCCCTGCGCTGGCTGCGACGGAACACCCACCGGGTGGCGTTCTTCAAGTACCACGACCACCCGGACGCCCCGGCCGCGGTCCGGGCCCTCCTGGCGCTCCTTCGCGACTTGCCGCCGCCGGCGCCGCCCGAGGGGGGACCGGCGCGTTAATCCCTTGGCACGGAGAAGAGGCGTTCCCGTTCGCCGCGGGGATACCCAACGTCATCACCGGTCCCTGGTTTCTGTCTTCTTCGTTCGTGTGGTTCGTGGTTCAATTTCCGGTTTATCCGGGCCGGGAGGTAGGACATGGCGGAGAAACCGAAATTCAGGCTCCCTCACACCCTGGTGCTGATCTACGTCCTGGTGCTCCTGGCGTACGTCCTCACCCTGGCCCTGCCCTCGGGGCGCTTCGAGATGCGCACGGCCGTGATCGGCGGGACGGAGCGCTCCCTCCCCGTCGCCGGCACCTTCCACGCCGCCCCCAAGCCGCGGGTGGGGCCCGAGATCCTCCTGCTGGCCCCGGTGAAGGGTTTCGAGGACGGCATCGAGATCATCGCCTTCCTCTTCATCATTGGCGGGGCCTTCGCGGTGATCCTGAAGACCGGCGCCCTGGAAGCGGGGATCCAGCGCCTCTCGGCCCTCTTCGCCCGCCGCCCCTCCCTGCGGTGCCTGGTCGTCCCCGTGCTGATGACCGTGTTCTCCGTGGCGGGGGCCGTCTTCGGGATGTGCGAGGAGACCATCCCCTTCGTGCTGATTTTCATCCCTCTGGCCCTCTCCCTGGGCTACGACTCCATCGTGGGGGTCGCCATCCCCTTCCTGGGCGCCGCGGCCGGGTTCGCGGCGGCCTTCCTCAACCCCTTCACCGTGGGGATGGCCCAGAGCGTTTCGAAGATCCCCCTCTACTCGGGCATGGAGTACCGGCTGGTGCTGTGGGTCCTCGGGACGGCCGTCATCGTGGCCTACGTGATGGTCTACGCCGAGCGCGTCCGGCGACGGCCCGAGCTGAGCCCGGTCCGGGACATCGACCTGGCCCGGGACCTCCACGGCCTGGACCGTGCGGAGCCCCTGCCCTGGGGGTTCGTGCAGAAGCTGGTGGTGCTCCTCCTCGTCGCCGCCATGACCACCCTGGTCTGGGGGATCCTGGCGAAGCAGTGGGGCATCCCCGAGATGGCGTCGCTCTTCCTGGCCCTGGGGCTCGCCGCCGGCTTCGTGGGGAGGCTCACCCCCAGCGAGATCGCCGCCCTCATGGTCTCGGGCGCCAAGGACATGGTGGGCGTGGCCTTCGTCATCGCCTGCGGCCGGGCTTTCCTGATGATCCTCCAGGCGGGAGTGGTGGAGCACACCGTCCTCGAGGCCATGGCCTCGGCCATCTCCCTGGTGCCGTCGTTCCTCCGCGCCCAGGTGATGTTCCTGGCCCAGGCGGTGATCAACTTCTTCATCCACTCCGGGACGACGCAGGCCGTCCTGACCATGCCCCTGATGTCCCCCCTCGGCAACCTGGTGGGCATCCCGAGCCAGGTCTCCGTCCTGGCCTTCCAGCTCTGCGAGTTCGTCAACCCGGTCCTCCCCACCTCGGCCGTCACCATGGGGATCCTGGGGATGGCGGGCATCCCCTACGAGCGCTGGGCGAAGTGGTTCTTCCCCCTCCTCCTGATCCTGGTGGCCTTCAGCCTCCTGGCCCTCGTCCCGCCCACGCTGTTCTTCCACTACGGCCCTTGAGGAGAGGTGGTTAGGCTGAAGGCTGTTAGGCTGAAGGCTGTTAGGCTGAAGGCTGTTAGGCTGAAGGCTGTTAGGCTGAAGGTTGTTAGGCTGTAGGGCTGTAGGCTGTAGGTCCGGAGGAATTACCGTCGGTATCGGTATCGCAATCGGGATCGCAATCGCAATTGCTGTCGGTATCGCAATCGGGATCGGTATCGCCGTCGGTATCGTTATCGGTATCGCAGTCGCCGTCGTGTCGCAACCGCCGTCGAGATCGGCCGGGTCGCGAGGCTGTGGGTTGTAATCCTTGCAAAGAATACCCTTGACGTTCCCTCAAAAAGTGCCATCGCCAACCGGGCGATGGCTCGAACAAAGGCGCTCTCCAGAAACAAACTCGCAACCGATTTGGAAAGAACAGGTTGCGAAATATGGTTTCTGGTCGATTGGACGGCCATCCCGCCGCCCCCTCTCTCCAGAAACATATTCGCAACCGTTTTGGAGAGAATCGGTTGCGAAATTCGGTTTCTGGTCGATTGGACGGCGACCCCGCCGCCCCCGGAACGCGACGGCGGGGGGATCAGACGCACCCTGAAAGGGTGCGGGGAAGGCGGGTTTTTCCCGGCCGCTGCTCCCCGGACCGGAAAAGGGGAATTCCTTTGCGAGGCTTTGCATCCTGGCGCCTTTGCGAGAGACCTGTCAGGTCGATTCCGGGCCCGGATCGGCACAAGCGGGGCATTTTAGCCCTGGGGTATGCCGGACGACGCTGCCGGGATTCCCTTTTCCGTCCCCCCCATCGGGTACAACTGCTCTGAAAGGGGTGGGAGCCCACCGACGATCATTTTGGCAAAGATCTTACTTCGAAGGGACTACGCTTTCTCCGGGACCTTGCCCGGTGAAGTGGCCTCGGCAGGCAACCGGAAATGACAACATGTTGGCAAAAGCGCAGCCGCTAAAGCGCCTACCGGCTCTTCTGTTCGATCTTGATGCGCACGCCGCCGGCGCGGGCGGTTTCCACCTCGATCTCGGCCGTGGCGTTGGGCGCCTTGGCGAGCCGCCAGTACGCCTTGAAGGGCTTGTCCTGGAAGCCGGTCACCTGCCAGCCGGCCGACTTGATGTAGTTGTCGTAGAACGCCTTGACCTCCTGCAGGGTCGCCGTGGTGGTCAGCTTGACCTCGGTGATCCGGGCCCAGCCGCCCTTGCCGCTGCCCGTCTGCTGCTCCGCGACGGTCGCCCCGGGGTAGGAGGGGATGTCGGACCCCGTGTCCGCGGCGGGGGTTCCGCCTTCGGCGGGCGGCGGGGTCCCGGGGGCGTACGCCGCGGGGAGGCCCTCGCCGGTGCCGGCGGGCAGCGCCCCGGCATCGGGCGGGATCGCCGTGCCGGCGGGCGGGGCGGCGGCGGCGGGCTGGGCCTGGCTGGTGGCCGCGGGGGTGCCGGCGGCTTCCTGCGGCTGCTGGGAGCACCCCGCCAGCACGGCCGCGGCAACGAGCAGGATCACGCTCAACAGGGATTTCATATCGCCTCCTTCCACTGGATTCCGAGAGGGGGTTGACGACCTCATTCTATGCCTGCTCCCCGGCGGCGGTCAAGGGGTTCCTTCCGGGGCGGTCCGTCAGTGGAACACCGCCGGTTGGCCGGTGGCGGCCAGGACGCTTCGCCAGAGGCTCCCGTCCGTGAACACCCGTTTCTTCCGGCTGGTGGACAAGGCGATGGGGACGTAGGTGAAGACGTTGTTGGTGTGTCCCACCAGCACCCCGGTCATCCCCGCCATGCCGGCGTGGACGGCGTACCGGGCCAGCTGGTCCGACAGGACCCGGTCCGTGGCGTTGGCGGGGACGCTGCGGATGAAGTAGCTGGGGTCGAAGTACTTGACCTCCACCGTGGTGTCCTGCCGCTTGCAGTGCTCGCGGATCCGGTCCCGCAGGAGTTCGCCGACATCGTGCAGACGGACGTTCCCGGAGGCGTCGGTCTCGCCGGACTTCTCGGCGAAGAGGTCCTGGCCGGCTCCCTCGGCCACCACCACCACCGCGTGGCCGCGGTTGAGGATGCGCTTGTGGAGGACGTGGAGCAGGCCGTGCTCCCCCTCGAGGGAGAAGGGCACCTCGGGGATGAGGCAGAAATTCACCTCCTGGCTGGCCAGGGTGGCGCCGCAGGCGATGAAACCCGCGTGGCGCCCCATGAGCTTGACCAGGCCGATGCCGTTGGGTGCGCTCTTGGCCTCGTTGTGGGCGCACTCGAGCACTTCGCGCGATTTCTCGATGGCCGTGTTGAAGCCGAAGGACATGGAGACGTAGGGGATGTCGTTGTCGATGGTCTTGGGGATCCCCACCACGGCCAGCGGGTATCCTCGCCGGGACGCCTCCCGGTGGATCTGCAGGGCGCCGTTCTGCGTCCCCTCGCCGCCGAGGCACAGGAGCAGGTTGATCCGCTCCCGCTTGAGGTAGTTCACCATGACGGCCGGGTCCTGGGCGCCCCGGGAGGAGCCGAGCACGCTGCCCCCGGCGTCCTGGATGCGGCCCACGAATTCCGGGGTCAGGGGAATGGGAGGCTGCCCCTCCGCCGGGTTGAGGCCCTGGTAACCGTACCGGACCCCGAAGATCTCCCGGACGCCGTAGTTATGGTACAGCTCGAGGGAGGCCGAACGGACCACGTTGTTGAGCCCCGGCGAGAGGCCGCCGCAGGTGACGATGGCCGCCCGGGTCTCCTGCGGGTCGAAGAAGATCTTCTCCCGGGGGCCCGCCTTTTCGAAGAAGACGTCGCCGGGACGGTCGGCGGGGGTGTTCACCTCCACCTGGTAGCGCACCCGGGACTCGGGGTGGATGAAAAATTCCGGGAAACTCTCCCAGCGCTTGTCCCGCAAGGGGGACTCGATACGGGGTTCCCCGAGGGTGGGGACGACGGTCTCTTCGGGTCTGATCATGGTGCCCTCCCGGCGCGTGGTCCGCCGAGTCCGGTCGGCTTGACGGCGCCTTCCGAAGGGTAATCGCTTCCTCTCCCCCTGTCAAGGTCTCGAACCGTCCGCCGGCCGGGGGGCTCGCAACCCGTATGAACTTTCGTGTTCCTTGGCCGCACCCCCGCGACCCGTTTTCCTCCGCGGTCTTTGCGCCTTGGCGAGAGCGGGTCCGTATCCTGATCTCGCCAGGGCGCCTGCTTGTGCGGCATGCCCCATATGCGCCTCCTGCCGCGACGGCTCAGCCTGTCCCTATGGTCCCCTTGGTCGCTTGGTCCCTTTGTCCTTTAACGCCGTTTTTTCATCACGGTGCTTTCATGCCTGTTAAAAGCTTGTCACCCTCCGCTTTGTGCCTGCGCGCCGCAATCCACAAGATGCAGGGTTGGGGGCTGTCGTCGCCACGGTGGCCGCCGGTCCCGGCGGCGAACGCGTCCCCGGTTGCGACGGCGACAGCGATAGCGACGCGGCAGCGACGGCGACTGCGACGGCGATTGCGACTGCGATTGCGACTGCGATTGCGACTGCGATTGCGATACCGATACCGATTCCGATTCCGACCCCGACGGTAATTCCTCCGGACCTACAGCCTACAGCCTATTTCCTCCCCATCGACATGCGGGCATTTTGCAGGGCATAGGCCGTGTCGAGGATCTGTTCGCGGGTATGGAGCAGGTCGCGTTCCGGGATGCCCAGGTGTCGGAGGAGCCGCGTCTCCAGCTCCCCGTGTGTTTCGAGGGCGGCGTCGGGGCGGATGTGGGCGATGGGGACGCCCCGCTCGGCCATCCGGCGGGAGACGAGGATCGCGCGGTGGCAGAAGAGCGGGTCCTTCTCCGCGCACAGCAGCGCGACCCGGTAACGGGTCATCCCCTCCATCACCCGGTCCAGGCCCCGTCGGAACCGGTCGGTCCGTGCCAGGCGGACGTAGGAGACCCGTCCGTCCTCCCGGCAGGCGGGGTCGTCGCTGCGGGCCCCCAGTTCCTCCCCCAGGAAAACGTAGGCCGAGCCCATGGCCCGCAGGGAAACCCGGAGGGGCTCCCGGTTGTACTGGGGGTTGAAGCGGCTGTAAGGGCTTGACCGAACGTCCGCCACGGCGTTGATGCCGTGGGCCGCCAGGAGTTCGGCGAAGCGCTCGAGCGGGTGTGTGGAGTGGCCGAGGGTGTAGAGCAAGTTCTCCATCCCTTGAAGTTTACCGCTTCCGGACAGGAGAAGCAACGGCGTTGTCTGGCCACGGGGGGGCCGTGGTGGACGGGCATCGGAACGGGAAGGCGGGCACGGGAAACTCCCCGGGTCTCGGCGGAGAGTTCATGACCTCCGACGGCCTTGACGTCATCTTGACCCTTTCAACCCGCTTCTTGAGCCGCGATTGACGCGGGCGGGGATAATCTGAAGGAGAGCATGGGGGAGGTACGATGCAGGACCTGATTTTCCCGGTGGTGCTGGCGGTTTTTTTCGGGGCGGGACGCTGGCTGGCCCGCGCCTGCGACCGGCTGACGAGGGTGTCATGAACCTCTTCCACGTCATCGCCGGCATCCTGGCCGCGGGGCTCTTCCTGTACCTGCTCCGGGCACTCCTGAAACCGGAGGACTTCTCGTGAATTTGCACGACGGGGGGCAGATCGTCCTGTTCGTGGGGGTGCTGATGGCCCTGGCCTGGCCGCTGGGCGCCTACATGGCCCGGGTGTACGAGGGGCGGCGGACCTTCCTCCACCCGGTTCTGGCCCCGGTGGAGCGCGGGCTCTACCGCCTCTGCGGCGTGAGCCCGGGCACGGAAATGAGCTGGAGGGCCTACGCCGGGGCGCTCCTGTCGCTGAGCCTGCTGGGCGGCCTTGTGGTGTACGCCGTGCAGCGCCTCCAGGGCGTGCTTCCCCTCAACCCGGCCGGGATGGGCCCGGTCCCTCCCGACCTGGCCTTCAACACGGCGGCCAGCTTCGTCTCGAACACCAACTGGCAGTCGTACGGGGGCGAGAGCACCCTGAGCTACCTCACGCAGATGACGGCCCTGACCGTCCAGAACTTTCTCTCGGCGGCCACCGGGATGGCCGTGCTGGCGGCGCTGGTCCGCGGGTTCACCCGGCACTCGGCCCGGGGGATCGGCAACTTCTGGGTGGACCTGGTGCGCTCGACCCTGTACGTCCTGCTCCCGCTCTCGGTGGTCCTGGCCCTCCTCCTGGCCGGCCAGGGCGTGGTCCAGACCCTCGGGGGACCGGTCAGTGTGCGGACCCTCGACGGGAGTCCCGACCTAGAGGGGAAACCCGCCGGTTCCCAAACGCTGGCCCGGGGGCCCGCGGCCTCCCAGACCGCCATCAAGCTCCTGGGGACCAACGGCGGCGGGTTCTTCAACACCAACTCCGCCCACCCCTTCGAGAACCCCACGCCGTTGTCCAATTTCCTGCAGATGCTGGCCATCCTCCTGATCCCGGCCGGCCTCTGCCACAGCTTCGGCCGCCTGGCGGGGGACACCCGCCAGGGGTGGGTCCTCCTGGCGGCCATGCTGTTCGTGTTCCTGGCCCTGCTGGGGCTCTGCGTGTGGGCCGAGTCCCGGCCGCACCCCGGGTTGGCGGGGCTCGGTATCGACCCGCACCGGAGCGCCGACAACCCGGGCGGCAACATGGAGGGGAAGGAGGTTCGCTTCGGGGTCGTCAACTCGGCCCTCTTCGCGGTGGTCACCGCATCCACGTCCTGCGGGGCTGTGAACGGCATGCACGACTCCTTCTCGCCCCTGGGGGGGATGGCGCCCCTGTGGTTGATCCAGCTCGGCGAGGTGATCTTCGGCGGCGTGGGGTCCGGCCTGGGCGGGATGCTGGTGTTCGCCGTCATCGCCGTCTTCGTGGCCGGGCTCATGGTGGGCCGCACGCCCGAGTACCTCGGCAAGAAGATCGGGGCCGGGGAGATGAAGATGGCCGCCCTGATCATCCTGATACCGGTTTTTCTCACCCTGGCGGGAACCGCCGTGGCCGTGACGACGCCCGCGGGGTTGGCCGGCCCCTCCAGCCCCGGCCCCCACGGTTTCACCCAGGTCCTCTACGCCTTCTCCTCCGCCGCCAACAACAACGGGAGCGCCTTCGGGGGCCTGAACGCGAACACCCCGTTCTACAACATCCTGCTGGGGTTGGTGATGCTGGCCAGCCGCTTCTGGCCGATCATTCTCCTCCTGGCCCTCGCCGGTTCGCTGGCGGCCCGGAAAAAGACACCCGCGGGGGAGGGGACGCTCCCCACGAACGGCCCCCTCTTCGCCGCCTGGCTCACCGCGGTGGTGGTGATGGTGGGGGCGTTGAGTTTTCTCCCGGCGATGGCGCTGGGCCCCATCGTGGAGCACCTGCTCCCGCGGTGACCCCGGTTCCGCGCCCGGCACCCGGAGCACAAACCCGGTCGCCGGCCCGGCGACCCTGGAGTCGACACCATGAGCACCACGGAACCCCGAGACCATAAAAGGCGCCGGTCGATGTGTCTGCAGCTTTACCGTCGAGCCCTTCTCGATTCGTTCGTCAAGCTCGCCCCCCGCCGGATGGTGCGGAACCCCGTCATGTTCGTGGTGGAGGTGGTCAGCGTCCTCACCACCGCCCTGTGGGCCCAGGCCCTGGCCGGACGGGGGGAGGCCCCCGCCGCCTTCATCGGCTGGGTGACGCTGTGGCTGTGGTTCACAGTCCTCTTCGCCAATTTCGCGGAGGCCCTGGCGGAAGGCCGCGGGAAGGCCCAGGCCGAGTCGCTCCGCCGGATGCGGAAGGACTCCCGCGCCCGTCGTCTCGCCCCGGGCTTCGTCACCGGGGCCGGGAGGAAGCCGGACGACCGGTCATGGGAGACCGTCTCCTCCTCCGACCTCCGGAAGAACGACCGCGTCCTGGTGGGCCCGGAGGACCTCATCCCCGCGGACGGCGAGGTGGTGGAAGGTATCGCCACGGTGGACGAGAGCGCCGTCACCGGCGAGAGCGCCCCGGTGATCCGGGAATCGGGCGGGGACCGCAGCGCCGTCACCGGCGGGACGCGCGTCCTCTCGGACTGGTTGATCGTGCGGGTGACGGCGGTGTCCGGCGAGGGCTTCCTCGACCGCATGATCGCGCTGGTGGAGGGCGCCCGCCGCAGGAAGACCCCCAACGAGATCGCCCTGGACATCCTCCTGGCGGGCTTCACGTTGGTCTTCCTGCTGGTCTGCGTGACCCTGCTGCCGTTCTCCCTCTACGGCGTCCGGGCCTCCGGCACGGGGACCCCCCTCTCCCTCACCGTCCTCGCGGCGCTGCTGGTGTGCCTGATCCCCACCACCATCGGCGGGCTCCTGAGCGCCATCGGCATCGCCGGCATGGACCGCCTGATCCGGCGCAACGTCATCGCCCTCTCGGGGCGGGCCGTGGAAGCCGCGGGGGACGTGGACGTCCTGCTGCTGGACAAGACCGGCACCATCACCCTGGGAAACCGTCACGCCGTGGAACTGATCCCGGTGGGGAGGACCCGGGTCGAGGACCTGGCGGAGATCGCCCAACTGGCATCGCTGGCCGACGAAACGCCGGAGGGGCGGAGCATCGTGGTCCTGGTCAAGGAAAAATACGGCCTGCGGGGCCGCCCCGTCAAGGCGCCCGGCTCGCCGGGGATGGTTTTCGTCCCGTTCTCGGCCCAGACCCGGATGAGCGGGGTGGACCTGGACGGGACCTCCATCCGGAAGGGGGCGCCGGAAGCCATGATCGAGCACATCCGGAGCCACGGCCAGGCCGTCCCGCCGGAACTGACGGCCGCGGTCGAGACCATTGCCCGGTCGGGGGGCACCCCGCTGGTGGTGTCCCGGAACGGGGCCGCCGCCGGGGTGATCCACCTCAAGGACGTGGTGAAGGGCGGGATCCGGGAACGCTTCGCCCAACTCCGGCGCATGGGGATCAAGACGGTCATGATCACCGGCGACAACCCGGTCACGGCCGCGTCCATCGCGGCCGAGGCCGGCGTGGACGACTTCCTGGCCCAGGCCACCCCGGAAGCGAAACTGAAGTTGATCCGGGAGTACCAGGAGGGGGGGCGCCTCGTGGCCATGACCGGCGACGGCACCAACGATGCCCCGGCCCTGGCCCAGGCGGACGTGGCCGTGGCCATGAACACGGGGACCCAGCCGGCCCGGGAGGCCGCCAACATGATCGACCTGGACAGCAACCCCACCAAGCTCATCGAGATCGTGGAGATCGGCAAGCAGATGCTCATGACCCGGGGCGCCCTGACCACGTTCAGCATTGCCAACGACGTGGCGAAGTACTTCGCCATCATCCCCGCCGCCTTCGCTTCCACCTGGCCGGTGCTGGGCGCCCTCAACGTCATGGGGCTCAACAGCGCCGTGCTCTCCGCCGTCATCTTCAACGCGCTCGTCATCGCGGCCCTGATCCCCCTGGCCCTGCGGGGGGTCCGTTATCGGCCCGTCGGCGCGGCCCAGCTGCTCCGGACCAACCTGCTGCTCTACGGGGTGGGCGGGCTGATCGCCCCCTTCGCCGGGATCAAGATCGTCGACCTCGTGCTGTCGATCCTGGCTTTCTGAGGAGCAGACCCATGTGGAAGGACATCGTCGACCAATTGAAAACCGCCACCCTTCTCCTCCTGGCGCTCACGGCGCTGACGGGTCTCCTCTACCCGCTGATGGTTACGGGGGTCGCACAGACCCTCTGCCCCGACCGGGCAAACGGGAGCCTGGTCCTCCGGGACGGGGCCGTCCGGGGTTCCCGCCTCGTCGGGCAATCGTTCCGGGCCCCGGGGTACTTCCGTGGGCGACCCTCGGCCACGACGCCGGCCTGCAACGCGGCCGCGTCGGCGGGGTCCAACCTCGGCCCCTCGGACCCGGAACGGCTCCGCCGGGCGGCCGCCGTGCTCGAGGCGCTCCGGGGCGCGGGGCCGCGGGGTGCATCGCCGGTGCCCGTGGACCTGGTGACGGCGTCCGGGAGCGGGCTCGACCCGGACATCAGCCCGGCGGCGGCCGAGTACCAGGTCCCCCGGGTGGCCCGGGCCCGGGGGATCGACCCGGGACGGCTGCGCGAGCTGGTCCGCCGCAGGGTCGTCCCTCCCCAGTACGGGATCCTGGGGGACGCGCGGGTGAACGTGCTGGAACTGAACCTCGCCCTCGACCGGCTGACCCGGGCCGAGGACCCGGGCCCGGGTTTGACGCCCTGACCGGGAGGATTGGTTTTGACACCCGGACGGATACGTTTTAGGATTGACCCGTGAAACACGATGACCCCAACCAAGATGAGCGGCCCGACCCGGATGCCCTCCTGGCCCGGGCGCAGGAGGCGGAGCAGCGGCGGCGGAGGGGGCGGCTGAAGATCTTCCAGGGCTACGCCGCCGGGGTGGGGAAAACCTATTCCATGCTGGAAGCCGCCCGCCTGGCGAAATCGAACGGGGTGGATGTCCTGGCGGGCTACGTGGAGACCCACGGGCGCCGGGAGACGGAAGCCCTTCTCGAGGGTCTCGACGTTCTCCCCCGGCGCGTCGTCGAGTACCGGGGCGTCCGCCTGGAGGAATTCGACCTGGACGGGGCCCTCGCACGCCGCCCCGCCCTGGTCCTCCTGGACGAACTGGCCCACTCCAACGCCCCCGGTTCCCGGCACCTCAAGCGCTGGCAGGACGCGATGGAACTCCTGGCCGCCGGCGCGGACGTCTTCACCACGCTCAACGTTCAGCACCTGGAGAGCCTCAACGACGTGGTGGCCCGGATCACGGGCGTCACGGTCCGGGAAACCCTGCCCGACATCGTCCTGGACGAGGCGGATGCCGTCGAGGTCGTCGATCTCCCGCCCCCCGAACTCCTCCGGCGCCTCCGGGAGGGAAAGGTCTACGTCGCCGAGCAGGCCGCCCGGGCGCTGCACCGGTTCTTCCAGGAAGGGAACCTGATGGCCCTCCGGGAGCTGGCTTTCCGGAGCGCGGCGGAACGGGTGGACGGGGAGATGCGCGCCTGGATGGAGTCCCGGTCCATCGAGGGCCCCTGGGACACCACGGAACGCCTGTTGGTCTGTGTGAGCGGCAGCCCGTACAGCGAGCGCCTGATCCGGGCCGCCCGGCGGCTGGCCGGCGAACTGCGGGCCGAGTGGCACGCGGTCTACGTGGAGACCGAGGAGAGCGGGCCGCTCGCGCGGGAGAACCGGGAGAACGTCTGGCGGGACCTGCGCCTCGCCGAAAGCCTGGGCGCCCGCGTGATGACCTTGACCTCGCCCGCCGCCACCGACGCGATCCTGGACTATTCCCGGAAGCGGAACATCACCAAGATCGTCGTGGGAAAACCGGCCCGGTCGGGGTTGGCGGACCGGCTCCGTGGCACGGTGGTGGACCGGTTGATCCGCCGGAGCCGGCCGATCGACGTGATCGTCGTCGGCCTGGCCCCCGACCCCGAATCGCGTCGGAAAGGCCGCGCCCGCGCCCCGGCCGGTCCGCAGGGGTTCAACTACGCTTTCGCGCTGGGCCTGGTCGTATTGTCCACCCTCGTTTGCGCGCCGATCCACCGCGTCATCGAGCCCGCGAACCTGGTCATGGTCTATCTTCTGGCGGTGGTGGTGGCCGCCCTCCGGCTCGGCCTGGGGCCGGCCATCCTCACGGCGTTCACCGGGGTCCTGGCCTTCGACTTCTTCCTGGTCCCCCCGGCCTATACCCTGGCGGTCCACGACACGGAGTACCTGATCACCTTCCTGGCCCTGTTCACCGTGGGGGCCGTCGTCGCGTCCCTCGTGGACAAGGCCCGGTCCCGGGCGGAGGCCGTGCGACTCCGGGAGATCCGGACCGAGAGCCTCTACGCCCTCAGCCGCGACCTGGCGTCCGCCGGCGCGGTGGAGGCGGTCGCCGAGGCGGTGATCCGGCGCGTCGGGGAGACGCTGGATTCACGGGTCGCCCTCCTGCTGCCCGGGGGTTCCGGGCTGGAGTGGGTGGCCTGTTCGCCGGGTCTCCAGGGCGACGAGAAGGAGATGGCGGTGGCCCAGTGGGTCCACCAGAACGGAAAGCCCGCCGGTCTCGGGGTCGACACCCTGGGGGCGGCCACCCTGCTCCACCTGCCGCTGCGGGGCGCCGACGGCCCCGTCGGGGTGCTGGCGGTCGCGCCGCGGGCGCCGGAAACCCTGATGTCCACTTCGGAGCGGGCGCTCCTCGACGCCTACGCCAACCAGATCTCCCTGGCGCTGGAGCGGGTGCTGCTGTCCCGCCGGGTCCAGCAGGCCCGGCTGCTCGAGGAGGCGGAAAAACTGCACCGGGCCATCATGAACTCGCTCTCCCACGATCTCCGGACCCCCCTGGTGACCATCACCGGCGCCATCAGCAGCCTGCGGGAGGAGGGGGACGGGCTCCCGTCGGAAACCCGGCGGGACCTGCTGGAAGGGGCCTGGGAAGAGGCCTGCCGATTGAATCGGCTGATGGGGAACCTGTTCGACATGTCCCGCTTGGAGGCGGGCATTCTCAAGCCCCGCCTGGAGCCGGTCGACGTGCCCGACCTGGTCGGCGCCGCGCTGTCCGCCACGGCGTGCAGGCTCGGGGAGCGGGACGTCCGGGTGGACACGGAGGGGGACGTGCCCCCCGTCCCCCTGGACTTCGTTCTGATGACCCAGGTGCTGGTGAACCTCCTGGACAACGCCGCCAAGTTCTCGGGGCCGGCAACGCCCGTCACGATCGGGGCCCGCGTCGCCGGCGGCCGGCTGGAGCTGGCCGTGGAGGACCGGGGGCCGGGCATCCCCGAAGAGCAGCTGGACAGGGTCTTCGACAAGTTCTTCCGGGTGCAGCGGGGGGACGATGTGCCCGGGTCGGGCCTCGGGCTGGCGATCTGCAAGGGGATCGTGGAGGCTCACGGGGGAACGCTCCGGGCGGAGAACCGGCCGGGCGGCGGGGCGCGCTTCGTGGTCACGCTCCCGATCCCGGGGGTCGCAGCGGGGGCAGCCCCTTCCGGCGGCCCGGCGCACCCCGGCGAAAGGAGCGGAACATGAGCACCTTCGATCTGAAAGGGATCAGGGTCCTGGTGGTGGACGACGAGAAAGCCATCCGTCGTTTCCTGCACACGGTTTTCTGCGCTCACGGGACCGAGATCGCGGAAGCGAGCTCCGGTTTTGAGGCCTTGGCGGCCGCGGCGGCGGGGCGGCCCGACCTGGTCGTCCTGGACCTCGGCCTCCCGGACATGGACGGCCTGGACGTGATCCGGCGCCTGCGGGAGTGGTCGGAGGTCCCGATCATCGTTCTGTCGGTGCGGGAATCGGAGGACCAGAAGATCGGGGCCCTGGACGCGGGGGCCGTGGACTACGTCACCAAGCCCTTCGGTACCGGCGAACTCCTGGCCAGGGTACGGGCGGCGTTGCGACGGGCCTCCCCGGCGGCTGCCGAGCCGGTCTTCCGCTCGGGGGACCTGGAGGTGGACCTGGCAGACCGGCGGGTCCGGGTCGGGGGGATCGCGGTCGCCCTGACCCCGAACGAGTTCGACCTGTTGCGCCTCTTCGTGCTTCACGCCGGCAAGGTGTTCACCCACCGGCAGGTCCTGGTGAAGGTCTGGGGCCCCGGGTACGCCGAGGACCGCCACCTGCTCCGGGTCAACGTGAGCAACCTGCGGCGCAAGATCGAGGCGGACGCCTCGCGTCCCCGGCACCTCGTCACCGAGCCCGGCGTCGGCTACCGTCTGCTGGTCCATGAACCGCCGGGGTGAGCCCCCCTGTTCCCGGGCCCCTCACCTTCGTCACCCGGTGGCTGCACAACTACATCACCTTCGCCCTGCACCGCGGCTTCTACCAGCATGGGACGCCCTTCGTCATCGTCCCGATCCGCGTGTCGTGAACCGACGGCTTTTCTCTGCCATCATCGCGCCGAAGATCGGAACGTGCCGATTCATAAAACCCTTGCATCGGCGAGGACAGGAAGATTATGCTGGGGGCGTGTTCACACCCCCGAGCCCGCGGCGGTCCGCGTTGATCCTGGCTTGGCCGGGGCCGGCCGCCGGGCGGGGCAAACACCGAGAGCGGGAGGCAGCCGTGGGAAAGAAAAAGGACAAGGTGGAGCGCGAAAGGAAGGCGAAGCGCGGAGGAAAGGCGGAGCGCGACGGGAAAGCGGGGAAAGGGGGGAGGAAGGAACCGGGGTCCCGCGCGGAAACCCCGGCGGCCGCGCACGTGCAGCCCCCCGGCTCCCACTACGGGAAGATGCAGAGCAAGATCTACGACGGGGAGTTGGCCCGGCTGCAGATCGAGCTGGTCAAGCTGCAGGAGTGGGTCAAGCGCGAGGGCCTCAAGATCGTCGTCCTCTTCGAGGGGCGCGACGCGGCCGGGAAGGGGGGCGCCATCAAGCGGATCACCGAGTCCCTGAACCCGCGCTACTGCCGGGTGGTGGCCCTGGGGACGCCCACGGAGAAAGAGAAGACCCAGTGGTACTTCCAGCGCTACGTGACCCACCTGCCGGCGGCGGGGGAGATCGTCCTCTTCGACCGGAGCTGGTACAACCGGGCCGGCGTGGAGCGGGTGATGGGCTTCTGCACGGACGCGGAGTACCAGGAGTTCCTGCGGACCTGCCCGGAGTTCGAGCGGATGCTGGTCCGGTCGGGCATCCTCCTGGTGAAGTACTGGTTCTCCGTCAGCGACGAGGAGCAGGAGCGGCGCTTCCAGCAGCGCCTGAAGGACCCCACCCGGCGCTGGAAGCTCAGCCCCATGGACCTGGAGTCCCGGGCGCGGTGGGTGGAGTACTCCCGGGCGAAGGACGCCATGTTCGCCTACACCGACATCAAGCAGGCGCCCTGGTACGTGGTGAACGCCGACGACAAGAAGCGGGCGCGGCTCAACTGCATCGCCCACCTCCTGGGCCTCGTCAACTACCAGGACCTGACGCCTGAGCCCCTCGAGCTGCCGCCCCGGCAGCCCGACGGCGGGTACGTGCGTCCCCCCCTGGAGGACCAGACCTTCGTGCCGCAGGTGTACTGAGCCCCCGCCCCCCGGAGCTTAAAGGCCCGCACCCGGCGGAAGCCGGGCGGGGCGAAGCCGGCGGATTCGCGACAACCCGGGAACTGAGCGGGAACGTGTTGGGGATGCCTTTGTTTGGGCCATCGGCCGGCAGGCGATGGTACATGTTGCGGGAACGCCAAACCTGATGCGGTCGCAAAAAGTCGCGAAAGGGGGATTTCCCGCGAAGAACACGAATATACGCGAATTTATAACACGAATCATATCTATTGATTGTTGATTTCTGATTCGCGTTCATTCGCGTGATTCGCGGGTAAAATGCGACTTTTTACGGGGGTGTCATTCTCTGCGTTCTTTGTGGCTGAATTGACTTTTGCGGGACGGTCAATCCCTTGACAGCATTCGCATGCGGTCGTAGACTCCCGGCATGGACGCGCTGATCCGCACGCTGGCCCGAACGATCCGCGCCGGGGGGCTCGTCCCGGCGGGGGGGCGCGTGGTGGCGGCGCACTCCGGGGGGGCGGACTCCACGGCCCTGGTTCACCTCCTCCACGCGTTGGCGCCGGAACTGGGCTTTTCCCTCGAGACGCTCCACGTCAACCACGGCCTCCGGGGGGCCGACGCCGACGCCGACGCGGCCTTCTGCGCGGAGACCGCCCGGCGCCTGGGGGTCCCGTTCCACCTCGAAGTGCTCGACCCCGCGACGCTCCCGACCGCCAACGTGGAGGAAGCCCTCCGGGATCGGCGGCGGGAGATCTACCGCCGCCACCTGGCGGACAGCCGGGCCCGGGTGGCCCTGGGGCACACCCGGGACGACCAGGCGGAGACCTTCCTCCTCCGGCTCCTCCGCGGGGCCGGCCTCGAAGGGCTGGCCGCCATGGCGCCGTCCGAGGGCGGGTTGATCCGGCCCCTGCTGGCCATCCCCCGGGAGCGCCTGCTCCGCTACCTCGGGGACCACGGCATCCCCTTCCGCAGGGACCTGTCCAACGACGACCCCCGGTACACGCGGAACCGCCTGCGGCGGGAGGTGCTGCCCCCCGTCGAGCGGCTGTTCCCCTCCGCGGGCGCCCTGATCGCCCGGGCCGCCGCAACCCTGCGGCAGGAGTGGGAGGCGCTGCGGGCCCTGGCGGCGGACCGGGCGGCGGCCCTGCTCCGAACGGGCGACGGTCCGCCCGGCTTCGACAACCGGGAACTCGAGCGGCTCCCCCCCGCCCTCCGGCCGACGGTGGTGCGCGAGGTGCTCCGGGCGGTCCGCGGCGACCTCCGGCGGTTGACATCGGCCCACGTCGGGCAGGTCCTGGCCTTCGCCAGCCGCGCGCCGGGCGGAAAACGCCTGGCGCTGCCGGGCCTGGGCCTGTTCAAGAGCGGGCACCGGGTGGTGTTCGGCCCCGTGGCCCAGCCCCTCGAACCCTTCGAGCACGTCCTGCCGGTCCCCGGACGGGTGAGGGTCCCCGAAACCGGCGAGACCTTCGGTTGTGCCCTCGAGGCCGGCGGAGGGGGGGAACAGGTCGAAGTCCCTCTCCCCGGCGGGGCGCCGGCGCTGACAGTCCGGAATGGCCGTCCCGGCGATACGATCCGCCTGGCCTGCGGGGCGAAGAAGCTCAAGAAGCTCTTCCAGGAGGCCCGGGTCCCCGTGGAGCGCCGCTCCCGGGTCACCCTGGTCTGCGGCCCGGGCGGGGAGATCGTGTGGATTCCGGAACTGAAACGAAAACTGTGGTATAATGATTTCGGTTTCAAAACAATTTTCCTTGAGAGGGAATCATGAAGCAGGCTCACCCCGGATTGGTCGTCTGGAAGACACAGCAGGAGATCCGCCGCGAAATCGCCCGGATGGCGAAGGAAATCCGCCGGGATTTCCGCAACAGGGACCTCCAGATCATGGGCATCCTGCGCGGGGTGTTCGTCTTCATGGCCGACCTCCTCCGGAAGATCGACATGCCCGTCGGCTGCCACTTCGTCAACATCTACTACAAGGACATCCTCATCGGCGACAACCAGGTGAAGGAGATCGAGGAGGCGGTGATCTACCCCACCGTCGACATGAACGGGAAGACGGTCCTCCTCCTCTGCGACGTGGTGGACACGGGGATCATCATCGACCACATCCGCAACCTCATCAAGCTGCGGGGGGCCGCCTCCGTCCACATCGGCGCCGTGCTGGACAAGAAGTGGATGCGCCGGACCGACCTGAAGGTCGACTACGCCCTCTTCGAGGACACCGAGGAGTGCTTCGTCATGGGGTACGGTCTCGACTTCCACGAACAGTACCGCCAGTTGCCGTTCCTGGCCAGGCTGAAGGGGTGAGCCCCGGCGTCGAAGCCTTTTTCCGCTTTCCCGCATCCCAATAGTCTGCTAGTATGACCGGTCCGGCTCCGGATGGAGGAAAGTGTGAACAATTTCACGAAAAACATACTGCTCTGGGTCGCCATCCTCGTGACCGTCGTGCTGTTGTACGGCGTGTACTCCAATTACCAGGAAGGCCCCGTCAAGGAACTCAAGTACGACGAGTTCAAGAAACTCCTCGAGTCGAAGGCGGTGAAGACCGCCACGGTGAAGGGGACCACGGTCCGGGGCGAGTTCGAGAGCGGGGGGCGCAAGACGCGCTTTTCCACGGTGATCCCCGAGGACTCGTCGGCGCAGATATCCGACGAACTCTACCGCTCCGCCGCCCGGGTGAACGTGGAATCCGTGGACAAGGATTCCTGGGTGTCCTGGATTTTCTCGCTCTGGCTGCCCATCCTCCTGTTCATCGGTTTCTGGGTCTTCATCATGCGCCAGATGCAGGGGAGCGGAAACAAGGCCCTCTCCTTCGGGAAGAGCCGCGCCCGGCTGCTCACCAACCAGCAGAAGAAGGTGACCTTCAAGGACGTGGCGGGGGTGGACGAGGCCAAGGAGGAACTGCGGGAAGTGGTGGAGTTCCTCATGGAGCCCCAGAAGTTCCAGAAACTCGGCGGGCGGATCCCCAAGGGCGTCCTGCTGGTGGGCGCCCCCGGCACGGGCAAGACCCTCCTGGCCCGCTGCGTGGCCGGGGAGGCCAACGTCCCCTTCTTCTCCATCAGCGGCTCCGACTTCGTGGAGATGTTCGTGGGCGTGGGCGCCTCCCGGGTCCGCGACCTGTTCGAGCAGGGGAAGAAGAACGCGCCCTGCATCATCTTCATCGACGAGATCGACGCGGTGGGCCGCCACCGGGGCGCCGGCCTCGGGGGAGGGCACGACGAGCGGGAGCAGACGCTCAACCAGCTCCTGGTGGAGATGGACGGCTTCGAGTCCAACGAGGGTGTGATCCTCATCGCGGCCACCAACCGGCCGGACGTCCTCGACCCCGCCCTCCTCCGCCCCGGGCGCTTCGACCGGCAGGTGGTGGTGAACCTCCCCGACGTGCGGGGGCGGTTGGAGATCCTCAAGGTCCACATCCAGAAAATCCCCCTCAACAAGGACGTCGATCTCGAGGTCATCGCCCGTTCCTCCCCCGGCTTCTCGGGCGCCCAGCTGGCCAACATGGTGAACGAGGCCGCCCTGAACGCCGCCCGCTACAGCAAGAAGGACGTGACCATGGCGGACTTCGAGACCGCCAAGGACAAGGTCCTCATGGGGAAGGAGCGGAAATCGCTCATCATCCGGGACGAGGAGAAGCGGATCACCGCCTTCCACGAGGCCGGGCACGCCATCCTCGCCGCCCTCCTGCCGGAAGCCGACCCCATCCACAAGGTGGCCATCATCCCGCGCGGCATGGCGCTGGGCGTCACCCAGCAACTGCCGGTGGACGACCGCTATACCTACCCCCAGAAGTACCTCGAGGCCGAGCTGCAAGTCCTCATGGGCGGCCGGATCGCCGAGGAGCAGTTCCTCGGGGTGCGCACGACGGGGGCCTCCAACGACATCGAGCGGGCCACCGAGATGGCCCGGAAAATGGTCTGCGAGTGGGGGATGAGCGAGCAGCTCGGGCCCCTCTCCTTCGGCAAGCGGGAGGAGCAGATCTTCCTCGGCCGGGAGATCGCCCGCCACAAGGACTACAGCGAGCAGACCGCCGTCCTCATCGACTCGGAGATCCAGCGCATCGTCGTGGGGAGCTACCGGGAGGCCGAGAAGATCATCCAGGACAACCGGGACGCCCTGGAGCGGATCGCGAACGCGCTCCTGGAGTACGAGGTCCTGGACGCCGCGGAGATCACCGCCATCATCAACGGTGAGCCCATCCGGGTGCCCCGGACCCCGGCGGGGCCCGACAAGCCGACACGACCCGAAAACGCCGGGGAGGAAGCCGTGTCGGGGGGGCTGGTGCAGCCGAAGCAGAGGCCCGCACCGGCATGAGACGACCGGGTTTGCGCATCGTCGATACGGGTCGCCGTCGGATCGTCTGCGGGACGGAACCGATGGTCATGGGGGTGATCAACGTCACCCCCGATTCGTTTTCAGACGGCGGCCTCTGGCTCGACCCCGCCGCCGCCGTGGACCGCGCCCTTCAACTGGCCGCGGACGGCGCCGCCATCCTCGACGTGGGCGGGGAGTCGTCACGGCCGGGGGCCTTCCCCATCCCGACCGACGAGGAACTCCGCCGGGTGGTCCCGGTCATCCGCGAGCTGGCCCGGCGCCTGGACCTCCCGGTCTCGGTCGACACCCGGAAACCGTCGGTGGCCGATGCCGCGCTGGACGCCGGGGCCGAGATCGTCAACGACATCTCCGGCCTGCGGGACCCCGCCATGGCCGCCCTCGTGGCCCGGTCGGGCGCGGCGGTGGTGACGATGCACATGCGGGGGACGCCCGAGACCATGCAGCAACTTTCGCCTTCGCCGGACATCCTCGAGGATGTGCACGGGTTTTTTGAATCGGTCTTGCATCTTTGCGTCGACCCGGTTAAGATCATTCTAGATCCGGGAATCGGATTCGGAAAGACGGTCAAGGACAACCTGGTTCTTCTGAACCGTCTGGGTCATTTTTCCGAATTCGGACGCCCGATCCTCGTCGGAGCATCCCGAAAATCCTTTATCGGGAAAGTGTCCGGCGCTCCGGTCCAGGACCGGCTCGGCGGTTCCGTTGCCGCCGCGGTCCTGGCGGCCGAGCGGGGTGCGGCCATCCTGAGGTGCCACGACGTCCGGGAGACCGTCCAGGCCCTGCGGGTGGCCCGGGCCGTGCGGGACGAGAGCGAAGGGTGAGATGAACATCTTCACGGAGATCGCCGCTTTCCTGAAGAACCTTCCGGTCAGCCCGACGGAGGTTGTCGACATCCTCCTGGTGTCGCTGGTGGCGTACCGGCTCCTCGTCGTCATCCGGGGGACCCGGGCCGCGAAGATGGCGGTGGGGATCGCCTTCCTGATTCTCGGCTACTTCATCGCCGAGCGGCTGGAACTCCCCCTGTCGCGCCGCATCCTCGCCAACTTCGCCCCGGTCATGGCCTTCGCCCTCATCGTCCTCTACCAGGACGAGATCCGGAAGATCCTGTCCGACATCGGCTCCACGCGGCTGTTCCGCCTCTTCATGCCGAAGGAGAAAGTGCTGGACTACGAGGAGATCGCCCTGGCGGCCGTCACCCTGTCGTCCAAGCGGATCGGCGCCCTGATCATCGTCGAGCGCGCGGTGGGGCTGCGGAACTACATGGAGAACGGCATCATGCTGAACTCCAACCTCTCCTACGACCTGCTGGTGACGGTCTTTCACCCCGAGACGCCCCTCCACGACGGGGCCGTGATCGTCCAGAAGGACCGGATCGCCGCCGCCTCGTGTTTTCTGCCCCTCACGCTGGAGCCGCACCTGAGCAAGGAGTACGGGACCCGTCACCGGGCCGCCATCGGGATCACCGAGGAGACGGACGCCATCGCCGTGGTGGTTTCGGAGGAGACGGGCCGGATTTCCATTGCCGTAGAGGGGAAGCTGAAGCGGATGGACGACTCCGACGCCCTCGCCGCCTTCCTCCGGCAGAACGTGGCGCAGCGGGCGAAACGCTTCCGGCCGTTCTCCTCGCCCGAACGGGAAAACCCCGAGCAGGGCTGACCCCTTGGACCCGCGCTTCCAACGCCTGCACCTGATGATCGGGCCGGAGAAGGCCGCCCGGCTGGGCCGCGCCCACGTGGCGGTGGTGGGCCTGGGGGCGGTGGGCTCCTATGCCGTCGAGGCCCTGGCGCGGGGCGGGGTGGGCCGGCTGCGCCTGGTGGATTTCGACCGGGTGCAGCGCAGCAACATCAACCGCCAGCTCTTCGCCCTGGAATCCACGCTGGGGCAGCCGAAAGCGGAGGTGGCGGCCCGGCGGGTCGCCGACATCAACCCCGCCTGCGCGGTGGAGCCCCTGCGGCTCTTCGCCCACCGGGAATCCCTGGACCTCGTCCTCGGGGGCGGGATCGACCTGCTGGTGGACGCCATCGACGCCGTGATCCCCAAAGTGGAACTGACCGCCGGGGCCCTTGCGCGGGGGGTCCCCCTCGTGTCGTGCATGGGCGCGGCCCTCCGCACCGACCCGTCCGCGGTGCGGGTCGGGCCGCTGTCGAAAGCCGTCCAGTGCCCGCTCGCGAGCCGGGTCCGCAAGCTGCTCCGCCGGCGGGGCTTCCCGGTGGACCACCCCTGCGTGTTCTCGGTGGAACCGGTGGACCGGTCGATCCCCCTGCCGCCGGAGACCGAAGACCCGGACACGGCACCCCCGGGGGTGCGGCGCGGGAGGGAGCGCCGAGTCCTCGGGAGCCTTCCCACCCTGACGGGCCTGATGGGGCTCCTCGCCGCCCACACGGCGATGCGGCTGCTCCTGGGGGGCTCCTTTGCCCGGGAGCCGGCGCTTCCCGAAGGGCGAACGCCCTGAAGCGGAACGGGCCCCGGCCGGTTCGGGCCCCCGCCATCCTGCCGGGACCCGCCGGGGGACGGGAGCCTCACGATTTTCCCCCGCGGAAGCCGTCGTCGTGCTAAAATGGCGATTTTCCGCTCCCCCGGGGCTCTCCCTTCTCCCCGGGCGACGGGCGGCAGCTCAATCCGCGGGAGGAATCCGCATGAAACTGACGGAAGCACAAGAGAAAGCCGTTCATACCTGGGTCGACCGGGGCTTGAAGGTTTACGAGATCCAGAACCTGCTGGAATCCGAGTTCGGGATCTCCATGACCTACCTCGACGTTCACATGCTTCTGGACGACATCCAGGCCGCGTTCAAGTCTGCCGCCGTGCCCCCCCCCGAGCCGGCCCCGGTCCTTCCCGATGCCGACGCCGACGAGGCGGGCGGGTGGGACGACGACCCCGAGGAACTCGGGGCGTACGCGGACGAAGCGGCGGCGGCATCCCCCGCCGCCCCTGGGAGAGTCCAGGTCGAGGTGGACCAGATCACCCAGCCCGGCTCCATCGTGAGTGGAAAAGTGACCTTCGGCGACGGCAAGCGGGCCGGGTGGCTCGTCGACCAGATGGGCCGGCTGGGTTTCATGCCCGAGGAACAGGGTTACCGCCCTTCGCCCGAGGACATGCGGGACTTCCAGGTCGCTCTCCAGCGGGCCCTGTCCCGGTATGGCTTCTGAGCCTTCCCCCGCCGGAAACGGTCCCGGGGCCATCGAGGCGGGCTTGAACCCGATCCGGGACCACCACAACCATGTCTCCCTCTACGCGGCCCTGGGCGGTGCGATCGACCTGTCCGGCGCCCGCTCGGAAAACGAGGCCCTGGACCTCCTGTCCGGCTTCGACCGGGCGGCCGTGACCGTCGCCATCGGCTGGCACGGGGGGCGCTACGGCTTCACGGCGTCCCGTCTGGATGCCTTCCCCCCCCTGGTGGTCGTCAACGTCTCCCTGCACGGTTTCGTCCTCAACCGGGCCGCGGAAGCGGCGCTCGGCCCGACCTTCCCCGGGATCGTCCGCCACTGGCGTGACCCGCTCTGGTGCGAGACCCGTTTGCCGCAGATCCTGGTGTTCCTCACCCGGACGGCGGGGATCGACGCGGGGAAGCTGGCGGCGTTCATGGCGTCCATGGCGGCGATGGGCGTGGACCGCGTGGACGACATGCTCATCCCCGGGGAGTCTTTCCTCGACCTGGTCGACGGCTCGCCCTTCGCCGGCCGGATACGGTCCTGGGCCTCGCCGGAGGTCTTCGCCGGCCTGGGCCCGCGGGGCCGGGACCGCGTGGACGGGGTCAAGCTTTTCGCCGACGGGGCCCTGGGCATGCGCACCGCGGCGCTTGCAGCGGGGTACCCCGACGGCTCGGCGGGCCTTCTGGTGCACTCGGACGCGGGCCTCGAAGCCGCGCTCCGCCGGGCGGCCGCGAGCGCGAAGGCGGTGTCCGTCCACGCCATCGGCGACCGCGCCCTGGCGCAGGTTGTCACCGTCCTCGAACAGCTGTCCGGGGAAGGGTGCGCCCTGCCCCGGCTCCGGATCGAGCACGCCCAGTTCATCGACTGCCCGCTGGCGGTCCGGGCCCGGCGACTCGGCGTGACCCTTTCCATGCAGCCCAACTTCAGCTCCGACTCGGAGGACTACGCCGACCGCCTCTCCGAGACCCAGCGCAGGGCCAACAACCCGTTCCGGATGCTCATCGACGAGGTTGGCTACCGGCCGGGCGAAGACCTCCTCTTCGGTTCGGACGGGATGCCGCACGGCCGGCTTTCCGCCCTCCGGGCTTGTCTTGGGCCCCCTTATGAGAGTCAGCGCCTCAGCCTCGACGAGTTCAGGGCCGGATACGGCGGCTGAGGGTGGGAAAGCTCCGGGATTACAGAGAGATTTCACCTTCTCCCCGTTTTCCCGTTGACATTTCGTTCGGTCACCGGATATGCTTCAACCATGAATTGACGGCAAGCCGGCGTATCCTGAACCAGGGAGAAACCGGGGGTGGAGAGGGTTTGCGTCGAGTCCGGCCGGGTTGCCCACGGATCTTCAGTCCAGAGGTGGAAGATGCATCCCTTCTCATGTCGGGCGGGGGCCCTGAAGGCCCTGCGCCGCCTTCTCGTCCTGTCGATGCTGGCATTGACGTTGTTCGCCTGCGGCGGGGGACCGCCGCCGACCGCCCCCCCTGCCGCCGCCGGCCCGCCGGCCGCCTCACCCGGTCAGGCCCCCGCCCGGGGGCCCGGGAAGAAAGTCCCGGCCGACCACGTTCGGGAGAAGAAGGGCGCCCTGCACAAACCCGGGATGAAGGACCCCCTCTCCAACTGCGCTTCCTGCCACGGGCAGGACCTGAAGGGGGGCCCAGGGGCACCCTCGTGCTATGCCTGCCATGAGAAGAACTGGCACTGAAAACACGAACGCCGACGGCCATCGGCCGTCGGCGTCAAACTGGTGGAGTAAGGGGGATTTGAACCCCCGACCTCAGCGTTGCGAACGCCGCGCTCTTCCAGCTGAGCTATTACCCCACGGGTTTCAAGGGACCCGCGCGGCGCAATATACGGCAAGTTCCCTCCGAACGCAAGGGGTTTGTGAAGGGAAGATCACCGACGGAGAGAGGTTAGTCCGATGAGCTTTCTGAAAATGGCCAAGATGAAGCAGAGCCTTCGAAAGATGATGCTCCTGCCGGTCGGGACCGTCCTGGTCCTGGCGGGGGTGATCTGGACCATCTACTTTTACTACCCCACGGCCGACGCCCAGGCCATCTTCGACCTCCGGCTCGCCGACGCGAGCAAGAGCGTGGACGAGGCCCTGCGGGAGAACCCCGAGCTGAGTACCACCATCAAGGATCGGGTGATGCAGTGCGTGACCGACCTGCGCCGGGGCGACACCCGCGACGTCCTCTCCCGGGCCGCCGATCTGCGGCGGAGCCCCGCCAGCATCAACAACCGAAGCCTGGTCCTGGCCATCAAGAGCATCAAGGACGCGGTCTACGCCTCGGATTACCAGCAGGGCTACCGCAACATGCTCATGGTCGGGGGGGGCATCTTCATCATCGGGGCCCTGGTGCTGGTCTACGGCTACATCCAGGTCAAGAGCGCCGGCATCTTCGTGACCACGGAGGTGCTGACCGGGAACCTCAAGAAGTACGAGGCTCCGGAGATCCTCAACAAGGAACTGCTCAAGCGCGACCCGCCCAAGAGCGTGACGGTGATGCTGACCGTGAACCGTTACGGGCACGTCACCGACATGGAACTGATGGAGGGCCCCACCTACCTGGTGCCTTACCTTCTCCAGGCGGTCCGGAAGTGGCGATTCGAGCCGTTTCTCCACAAGGGCAAAAGCGTCCCCGTCATCGGCGAGATGCGCATCTCCTTCAAGTAGGCATGGCCATCGAGCTGATCGCACCCGCCAAGATCAACCTGTACCTGAAGGTCCTCTTTCGGAGGCCCGACGGGTACCACGAACTGCGGACGCTCTTCCAGACCGTGGAACTGGCCGACCGCGTCGTCCTGGAGCCGCGGGAGGACGGCCGGGTCCTCCTCGAGTGCGACCGCCCCGGGATCCCTACCGACGGGACGAACCTCTGCGTCCGTGCCGCCGAGGCGCTCAAGGAGGCCACCGGGACCACCTCCGGCGCCCGCATCCGGCTGTTCAAGAACATTCCCGACAAGGCGGGCCTGGGCGGGGGGAGTTCCGACGCCGCCGCGACGCTCGCCGGCCTGGACCGTCTCTGGAAGACCGGGCTGGGGCGGGAGGCGCTGGCGGAGCTGGGGCGGGGCCTCGGGGCGGACGTCCCCTTTTTCCTGGCGGGGGGGACCGCCCTCGGCATCGGCCGGGGGGACGAGATCATCCCGCTGCCGGACCTCCCCCCGTGCTGGGTGGTGCTGGTCTTTCCCGCGGTGGTCGTCAGCACGCCCTGGGCGTACGGGCAGCTGAATTTGCTGTTGACAAATTCGGATGCAACGACTAATATTCCGCGTTTGCGCGGGTTTTCGCCGGATTCGGACACCCTGCTCCAGATGGCCGAGAACGACTTTGAAACGGTGGTCTTCAAAGCGTATCCGGAGCTTTCGCGCATCAAGGATCAACTCCGTGCGGCGGGGGGTTGCCCGGCCCTGATGAGCGGCAGCGGTTCCTCCGTGTACGGGGTCTTTCGCTCGGAAGCGCAGAGCCGGCGGGCCGCACAGTTGCTGGAGAACGGCCCGACGCCCGGTCGCGTCGTCGTGACGCGGTTCCTCCCCTCGGGAATCACCGGGGCGCCGCACTCTGCCGCCGTCGTTCATTGAACGCTGGGGAGTCGTCAAGCGGTAAGACACAGGTCTTTGGAACCTGCATTCGAAGGTTCGAATCCTTCCTCCCCAGCCACCTTCTCGAGCCGCCGCACCCGGTCGCGGGCGGGCAGCAGGAGAGCGCGCTGTGGTCAAAGGCGATTTGATCATCTTTTCCGGTTCGGCCAACAAGTCACTGGCCGAGGAAGTCTGCCGTTATTTGAAAATCCCGTTGGGCAAGTCCAGGCTGACCACGTTCGCGGACGGGGAGATCTACTTCCAGAGCCTCGAGAACGTGCGCGGCCGCGACGTCTTCGTCGTGCAGCCGACGTCGCGGCCCGTCAACCACAACATCATGGAACTGCTCATCATCATCGACGCCTGCAAGCGGGCCTCCGCGTCGCGGATCACCGCGGTGATCCCCTATTACGGCTACGCCCGCCAGGACCGGAAGGACAAGCCCCGCGTGGCGATCTCCTCGAAGCTGGTGGCGGACCTCATCACCGCCGCGGGTGCGAGCCGGGTCCTGGCCATGGACCTGCACGTCTCGCAGATCCAGGGCTTTTTCAACATCCCGGTGGACCACCTCTTCGCGGCGCCGGTGATCCTGGACTACATCTCCTCGCTGAACCTGCGGGACCTGACGATCCTCTCCCCCGACACCGGCGGCGCAGAGCGCGCCCGGGCCTACGCCAAGCGGCTGAACGCGAACCTGGCCCTGGGCGACAAGCGGCGGGTCCAGGACAACGTGGCCGAGGTGATGAACATCATCGGCGAGGTGGCGGGGAAAACCGTCGTCATCGTGGACGACATGGTGGACACGGCGGGGACCATGACCGAGATCTCCCACGCCCTGCAGCTGCGCGGGGCGACCCGGGTGCTGGCGGCGGTGACCCACCCCGTCCTAAGCGGGCCGGCCATGGAGAGGCTCCGGAATTCGCCGCTGGAGATGCTCATCGCCACCAACACCATCGAAGTGCCCGAGGACCGGAACATCCCCAGCCTGAAGGTCCTGTCGGTTGCGCCCCTGATCGGCGAGGCCATCCGTTCCATCCACTACGAGACGTCGATCAGCAACCTGTTCGTCTGAAAATCACCAGAGGAGTGTCTGATATGGAACCAATCACGATTGAAACCAAGCGGAGGTGGGATCTGGGGAAAAACGGCTCCCACCGCCTGAGAGTGTCGGGTTACGTCCCGGCCGTGCTGTACGGGAAGGACGAGGTCAGCGTCCCCCTCGCCGTGGACCGCAAGATGCTGGACCATCTGCTGCACACGCCCGGGGGCCGCAACCGGACCTACACCCTCAAGCTGGACGAGCAGAACACCAAGGAAGTCCTGATCAAGGACTTCCAGCTGGACCCCGTCCGCGACGAGCTGATTCACGTGGACTTCCTGGCCGTCAGCCGCGACCGGGCCGTCCAGGTCAAGGTGCCGGTGGAGGCGGTGGGCGTCGCGGTCGGGGTGAAGACCTTCGGCGGGATCCTCGGGATCCTCATGCACCATATGCCGGTCGAGTGCTTCCCCCAGGACATCCCCGAGACCATCCGGGTCGATGTGTCCGGTCTCGGGATCAACCAGAACCTGAAAGTCAAGCACGTCGACCTCGGCGACCGGGTGAAGATCCTGGCGGACCCCGAGACCATCGTGGTCCACGTCGAGGGCACCCGCGGCGCCGAGACGGCCCCGACCGCCGCCGAGACGACAGCGGAAGCCAAGTAACCGCCTGACGGATGTTGCCGCCCGCGGACGGATACGCCGTTTTCGGACTGGGAAACCCGGGGTTGCGATACCGGTACAACCGGCACAACGCCGGGTTTCTTTTTCTGGACTGGTTCGGGCCCCGGGTCCGGCAGGGCCCCGTGCGGGCGGAAACGGGCCTCTTCGCCCACGTCGGGGAGGGGGAACTCGCGGGGCGCCCCCTGCTCCTGGTCCGGCCGCAGACCTGGATGAACCTCAGCGGGCAGTGTTACGCGGCGGTCCTCGCCGCCCTGGGTTACCCGGTCGAACGAACGCTCGTCGTGTACGACGACCTCGCGCTTCCCTTCGGGGCGTTCCGGGTCCGCGGCCAGGGGTCTTCCGGGGGCCACCGGGGCATGGAGAGCATCCTGGCGGCGGCCGGCCGCACCGACATCCCCCGCCTCCGGATCGGGATCGGGGGCGAAGCCCCCCCCGAAGACACCGTTCACTACGTGCTCTCCGACTTCACGCCTTCCGAGTCCGGGCAGCTTCCCGAACTTTTCACCCGACTGGCCGAGGTCGTGGCGGTATGGGCTGAGGACGGCATCCGGGCCGCCATGGACCGGGCCGGCACCCTCCGGGGCGAAAGCCGCCGGGGGCCGCGGGATAGCGCCGGGACCGCGGTGAGGAAGGGGAGGCCCCGGAGCGGGACGCCGGCGGACCCAGGGGGATTCCCGGAGGAGAACTCGCCGGGCACCGGGTCGGAACCGGCGGCCCCCCCCCCGGAAAGCACGGACATGCCCTGAGCCGCCCAGGTCTCGACCCCCGTTCGACCTCCCCGTCCAAAGTGCCATCGCCCTCCAGACGATGGCTCAACCCAAGGTTTTTATAGTAATTTCCCTTTCGATGTGCGACGGGTTGCGAGACCGTCGGACATTGACATCCGGATGAGACGCTTGTTTGCAATTCCAGTTTATATGCATATTGATGATGTCACCAATTTGAATTTGGTTGGAGCGGGAAAATTGATGCTCCAGCAAAAAGCCGCCAACTGGATATCACCCGCGAATGACGCCAATCGACGCGAATATATAAAACGAATAATACCTATCGATTATCAGAATCCGATTCGCGTTCATTCGCGTGATTCGCGGGCTAAATCGACTGTTTGAGGCCTTTGACTGTTTTTCTCACGCAACCGTCAATCCGGCAGGCTTTCCCACACGATCCGGTCCGCCCTGAACACCGGGCCTTCCTTGCAGACCCGTTCCATGGTGACTCCCCCGGGGGGAGCTGCGCGGTCCGGGGCCGCGGTCCCGGCGGCGACCGGAAGGGCGCAGCCGAGGCAGATCCCGATCCCGCAGGCCATGCGGCTCTCCAGGGAGGCCCAGACCCGGGCGGGGTCGCCGGCCGTCTCGCAGACCGCCCTCATCATGGGGGTGGGGCCGCAGCAGTAGACCCGCTCGTCGGGCCGGTCGGCCAGGTAGCGCCCGAGGGGGCCGGTCACCAGGCCCTCCTCCCCGACCGAGCCGTCCTCGGTGACGGCGTGGAAGGCGCCGGGCGCGAGGGCGCCGAACCGGTCCGCCAGCGGGAGGTCGGCGGCGCGCTTCCCTCCGTAGAAGACGGTGAGGGAGGCCCGGCCGGCCCAGCGGGCGGCGAAGAAGTGCAGGGGCGCGATCCCGACGCCGCCGCCCGCCAGCACGATGCGCTCCCCGGGGGAGGGCTCGGGGAAGGTGTTGCCCAGGGGGCCGGTGCACCGGAGGGTCGAGCCCTTGGCGAGGCTGGACATCAGGCGGGTCCCCCGGCCGACCTTCTTGACCAGGAAGACGAGGCTCCGGGGACGGCCCCCGGCGTCCGGGAGGACGTCCAGGACGCTGATGGGACGGTTGAGGAGGGGGTCGAGGGAGAGGCCGGCGCCCGGAAGGCCCAGCATGAAGAAGTGGCCGGGCGCCGCCAGGGCCGCCTGCCGCGGGGCCGGGAGGTCGAGAAGGAAGTAGTCTGCCTGGAGGGGCTCGATCGATCGAACGGGGTTTTCGGTGCTAATCATGCCTGCGGCTCCTGAAGATCTTGTAATCGATTGCGGTCCGTGATATACAGGGAGATGAAACGACAACGGCAGCGGCGATTATAGCCCAAGAGGCGGATCGGAGAGGCACGAAAAACGTCGTATCCGGAGGGAAGATGGAAGGCGAGTTTCAATCCATCCACCTGGAGATCAAGAACCGGCTGGCGCACGTCACGTTCAACCGCCCCCCGCTGAACCAGCTCAGCCACGAACTCCTCGGCGAGGTGTGCGAGGCGATGGAAACCATCACCGCCGACCGGGAACTCGCGGCCGTGCTCTTCACCGCCCAGGGGGGCGGGTTCTCCACGGGCTTCGACTACTCGGAGCACAGCCGGGAGATCGGGTTCTCCATCACGGAGCGGTTCCGCAACCTCTGCAGTTACCTCCTGGGCCTGGACGTCGTCTCCATCGCCGTGGCCAACGGGAAGGTCAAGAACGCCGCCTGCGACCTCCTCTGGTTCTTCGACGTGGTCATCGCGGACTCGGAGGCGCTCTTCGTCTACGACAACTTCCGCACGGGGAATTTCCCTCCCCTCGGCACGGTTTTCCTTCCGGAGCGGCTGGGGGAGAAACGGACGTTCTCCCTCCTCCTCGAGGGCGGCCAGATGTCGGTGGACGAGGCGGTGAAAGCCGGGCTGGTCACCTGCCACGTCCCCCGGGACCAGATCAGCGCGGAACTCAAGAAGTGGATCGGGAACCTCTTCGGGCAGAGCACCCCCGTCCTGGGCGTGGCCCTCCGCAACCTGCGCCGCCGCCGCCAGTGGTTGTTCGAGAACTTTGTCGAGGACGCCTACTCGGATTATCTGAACGATCTGGCCGAAACGGAAGACTACGCCGAAGGTATCGCGGCATGGGTCGAAAAACGTCCGCCAGTCTGGAAAAATCTTTGAGAAAATGCTTTTTTAAGGAAAGGAACCGGCTTGACACCTGTTCGGGAAAGTGATACGGTGAGACGGATGTCGGAATACATTGAATTCTAGCTAACAGAAAGAGAAAAATGGCACTCATCGGCAACCTCAAGGAACTGAACCTCGTCAACCTGATCCAATTGAACTGCATCGAGAAGAAGACCGCCAAGCTGACCTTCAACTATCGCGGGAAAATCGGCGTCATCTACTTCGACAACGGGGAGATCCCTCACGCGCAGTTCGACAACATCTCCGGCCCCGACGCGATCTACCGGGCCATTCACCTTCCCGAGGGCGAGTTCAAGATCGAGGAGGGGATCCGGACCAACATCCGGACCAACGACATCAAGTGGTCGGAGTTGATCCTGGAGGGGATGCGCATCTACGACGAAAGCCAGATCGGCCAGGACCAGATCTTCACCGATTTCATCAAGAAGATGGAGCAGATCGACCGTTCCATCATCGCGGTGATCCTGCTGAGCAAGGACGGGCAGCCGAAGGCCAACACCGACCTGCAGGAAAACGAGCTCAAGCTCTACTGCGCCATGCTGGCTTTCGCCGCGGGCAAGATCCAGAACATGGGTCGCCAGTCGGGGATCGGGTACTTCAAGGACGCCACCATCCTCTTCTCGGACAAGATCGTGCTCATCTACGACCGCGATCCCGACATCATCGGCGTGTTCACGAACCCCCAGGCTAACCTCAAGATGCTGGAACCGGTCATCGCCAAGGAAATCCAGAACTACACCAACGAGCGACGCTAATGCACATCCCCAAGGGTAAAACGGTTCACAAGGAGCTGAGTTCCTCCTTTGTCGATTTCGGGAAATTCCTGGAGGAACTCAAGAAGAGCAGTTTTTCGGGTTTGGTGGAACTGATCGGCGTCAAGGGCGAGGTGGAAGTCCTCCTCGACTTCGGGGACGTCTCGAACGTCCGGATCCAGGCCGGGGAGGTCAAGTTCGGCCGGGACCTCATCGTCGAAGCCCTCCGGATGGCCTCCGCCGAGAACATGCTGATCTCCTCGTTTTGCCTCCCCGCCGAGTCCGTGGCCCTGATCTCCTGTTTCTTGCAGGGGCAGAAGATCTACGAGAACCTCACCTCCGAGTTCACCGACCCCGAGAAACTGATCGCCAAGTACGAGCAGGAGAAGGGGGAGTACTGCGTCGAGGCGATCTTCACGAAGAACTACGGCTGCGGCCTGGTCTTCCTGCAGGAGGGGCACGTGGTGGAAGCGCTCCTCTCCATCCTGGACAAGGACCTCACCACCGGGAAGCCGGCCGTCAAGGAGATCGTGGACGGCGCCCGTGAACTCGGGGCCACCTTCAACGTCTACAAGGGGAAGATCGAGGCGACGACGGCCCCGGCGGCCGGGCCCGTGCTGCCTCCCGCCGAGGTGCACGCGGTGATCGAGACCCTCATCGCGGAATTCGAGAAGATGGCCGCCAAGGGGGCCCGCAAGGACTTCAACTTCGACGCGTTCCTCCGGGAGTCCTGCCTCCAGGTCGCCGACCAGCACCCCTTCCTCGACCCCTTCGCCGCCGAGTTCCTCTACAAGGGCGGCAAAATGGAGCTCAACACCGTGGAGCCGCCCCACAAGGTCGTCGACGGTGTGTTCCGGCTGATCCTCTCCATGGGGGAGCGCCTGCAGCAGTCCAAGCAGGAGTTCTCGCGGGAGGAGTACCGGAAGGCCGTGCAGGCCGCCCTGGCCGGCCACGAGTACGTGGCCTCTGAACTGCTAGTGAACAAGCACCTTAACGATCTGGTCGGGAAATAAACATGGAAAAGCTGATCGCCGATTTCATCACCGAGATTTCGAACGTCATGGGCGTCAAGGCGGCCTATCTGATCAACTACCGGGGAGAGGTCCTCTACCCGACCCAGGAGAAGCTGGGGCGTTCGTTCTTCAACTCCGCGGCCGGGCTCGAGATGGTCCAGGCGATGGGGATCCTGGAGATGGCGGGGGAAGACATCAACGAGATGGAACTCCTGCTCCTTGAAGGGAAGATCCTCGCCTACAACAAGCTCAGGCTGAACTTCCCGGGGAAGTACGGGGTCCAGGAGACCATCCTCGTGGTGGTCGGGGAGAAGAACTTCAACAAGGCCCACCTGCGGCTCGCCCTGAACGTCTCCCTGTCCAAGGTCCTCACGGACAAGAAGTACAAGAAGATGGACATGCCGGTCAAGATCAAGAAGACCTCCATGCTCACCCGGGACAAGATGAACGAGAAGGAATTCGCGCTTTCCGAGAAGGCGAGATCGCTATTAACTTAACACGGGATGGGGAAATGAGTGAAACCTTAAAAGGCAATCTCTCTCAGCTCAAGTTGGTGGACATCCTGAAGATCCTCTGCAACAGCCAGAGGACCGGGAAGCTCTCCCTGCAGAGCGGCGAGGAGTTGGCGGACATCTACTTCCTCCAGGGCGCCATCATCCACGCCAAGTACAACCTGTCGCAGGGCGAGGAAGCCATCTACGACGTGATCGCCTGGAACGAGGGGGTTTTCGCGTTCCACCCGAACATCTCCGTCAAGAACCGGACCATCTCGACGCCCCAGGACGAGATCATCCGGAAGGGGGAGGGGATCGACGCCGACTGGGAGGCCATCCGGGCCGCCATCCCCAACACCAACCTCGTTTTCAAGATGAGTTCGGGGACCCCGAGCGAGATCTCCCTCAACGCGGTGGAGTGGAACATCCTGCGGCACATCAACGGGATCGACAGCATCCGGGAGATCGCCGTCAAGGTGGACATCATGCTCCTGGACGTGGCCAAGGCCTTCCGGAAGCTCTACGAGGCGGGCCTCATCGAGATCGTCGGCGAGGCCGTCGACCAGGTGGAGCAGAAGACCGGCATAGACCCCGCCCTCTTCGACCTCGTGGAGCGGGAACTGGCCCGCAACATCGGGCCCCTCGCCGCCATCGTGCTCGACGACCACATCCAGAGCCTGGGCGAAAGCCGGGACGCGTTCCCGAAAGACAAGCTCCCCGAGCTGATCGAGAACCTGTCCACCGAAATCAACGACCCCCGGAAAATGATCGATTTCCAGAAGAACATGCTGGATATCATCAAGAACGCCTGATAATCTCTTGGAATAGAGGTAAGGACCTTGAAACTCACAATTCGGAAAAAGCTGCTGGGTCTCTCTCTCCTGGCCGTCGTCCTCCCCCTGATCATTTCCGCGGCCATCATCTACTTCATCGTCACGACGCGCTCCCAGGAGGAATCGTTCCGCAAGATGAGTTCCTTTTCCCGGGTGGCGAACGGCCTGTTCATGAGCCGGCGCGACGAGATCCTGGCCCAGGTGGAGCAGATCCACCCGACCCTCGTCTACTACGAGTACGTCCGGCTCTTCACCGAGAAAAAACCCGAAACCCAGCCGGACATGGACAAGGCCGCCTTCGTCCTCGAGAACCTGAAGAAGAAGGCGAAACTGGACTACGTCATCCTGACCAACCCGCAGGGGATCGTGGTCTTCCGGACCAACAACCGGGCCTCCTCCGGCGCCCGGCTGGACGACCCCATGCTGGAGCAGGTCAAGGAGAAACCCCGCTGCACGCCGGTCCGCCTCGCCGTCACCTTCCTCAACGAGGAAGGTCTCAAGGACGCGGCCACGAAGCTGAACGTCAAGAGCGCCCTGGCCCTGCAGGCCGCCATGCCCATCAAGCGGGACAAGGAGCTTCTCGGTTTCCTCGTCGTGGGTGACGTTCTCAACAACAAGAACCAGCTCATCGACCTGTTCAAGAACCTCGTCTTCGAGAAGGACGAGATGGAGGCCGGCTCCTCGACGCTTTACATGCGGACGGAGACGGAGGACGCCGCCCTGGCCGTCGCCACCAACCGGGCGAGCGAAGGCGGACGCGGCCTCGGCGCCCCCATCGACAAGGTCATCTTCGACAAGGTGGTCAAGTCCGGCCTTGAGTTCACCGGGCCCGAGACCATTGCCAACATGTCCTACGTCAGCTCCTACATCCCTCTGCAGAACTACAAGAACGAGGTGGTGGGCGTGCTGGCGGTCAGCGTCAAGGAGACCTGGTTCCGCGACTTCCAGAACCGGATCCGCAACATCATCTTCATCGTCATCGGCATCGCCCTGTTCTTCTCCATCGTGCTGACGTGGTTCACGGCCGGCCGCCTGACGAAACCCATCGAGGAGATCACCGAGGCCGCCGACAAGATCTCCCTGGGCGAACTTGACATCTCCATCCAGGTCCGGGCCTCGGGCGACGAGATCGAGAAGCTGGCCAACTCCCTCGAGCGCATGCGCGTCTCCCTCAAGTCCGCCATCGAGCGCCTGCGCAAGCGCTGAACCCTTGCAGTGGACTTCACCGGGGCCGGCGAAAGCCGGCCTCTTTTTTTTAGGGTGAGCCCGGTGAGGATGCCCTGCGATGGCTGCCTCGCCAAGCCCGGCTTCCCCGGCGTCGTCGCCCGACCCCTCACCGCCGCCCACACTTTCCGGGCCCCGGATTCGTCCTTGACCGCCGCCCCGACGGGCGATATTCTGAGAAGAGCATCATCGGGAGGGGCACCATGCAACGGTATCGAGGCACCCGGTTTTCCCGTCGTTCGATCCCCGGTGTGATACTGGCCCTGGCGGCGGTCGCCTGCGTGCCGGCGTCCGGGATTTCCTCGGTTCAGACCTACGGTTGCTTCGAGACGGCGGGGGTCGACGTCGCCGTCTCGGGGATGAACTTCAACGAGACCGCCACCCTCGAGGTCCGGAAGCAGGGGACGGGCGCGTGGCAGCGGGGGCACGACTTCGTCCGCTACGACGGCAACCACCTGGCGTCCAGCCTGTTCTGGCTGGAGCCCGGCACCGTCTACGAGCTTCGGGTCACCCTCAGCGACCCCGACGGCGTGACGGGGACCAACCCGGTCACCGCCACCGTCGCCACCCGGCCGGAGTACACGATGCCGTCGCCGCTCCGGGTGGTGAACGTGGCGAACCAGGCCGAGTTGGACGCCGCCGTCGCCGGGGCGCAGCCCGGGGACGAGGTCCGCCTGGCGGCGGGCGCCTACCCCGGCGGGATCGCCCTCTTCGGGGTGTCGGGCACCCTCGCCAACCCCATCGTTTTCACCTCCCAGGGGGAGACCCGCCCCGTGATCCAGGGCGCGGACGCCGCGATCAGTGCGGAAGGCTCGTCCCACCTCGTCTTCGACCACCTGGAGGTGCACAACGAGAACGGCGCCGGGGTCTACATCCGCGGCAGCCACCACACCGTGATCCGGCGCTGCTGGATCCACGACAGCCAGCCGGGGGACTACACCGCCAACGTCGTCATCCAGCACAGCGAGGAAGCCACCCCTGCTTACTCGGGCCACCACCTGATCCTCGACAACGTCATCAGCGACGAGACCCACGACCCGGTGGACGAGAACCAGGGCCCCGGCGAGCCCAATGTCAACACGGCCGGCCAGAGCTACTTCGGGATCGTCCTGGCCTACCAGCCGGGGCCGTTCATCACCATCCGAGGGAACACCATCTACGGCGTGGTGGACGGGGTCCACCCCACCGGCGACGAAGGGTCCGGCCCGGTGATGGGGCCCGACGAGCCCGACCTCCTCCAGACCTGGCGGGACCAGAACCTGGACCTCTACGACAACGTCATCTACGACTGCAAGGACGACTGCATCGAGTGCGACGGCCACATGGTCAACGGCCGCGTCTTCCGCAACCGCCTCGGCAAATGCGAGAACGCCCTGACCGCCGCCCCCTTCTACCCGGGCCCTCTCTTCGTGCTCCGCAACCGCCTCCACGGCTTCCACCAGGGCTGCCTCAAGCAGAACACCGGCGTGGACGGCCTCATGCGCAACGTCTTCTTCTACCACAACACGGTGATGGAGAAGGCGCGGACCGACGACGGCTACTGCCTCTACCGGGGCGAGCCGGCCACCCAGGAGAAGTTCACCTACCGCAACAACGTCTTCTACGCCCGGGGCCGGGTCTACAACGGCGATCTCTACGCGAGCGGCTACCACCGGCTCGACACCTTCGACTGGAACACCCTGTACAGCACCCGGGAGCGGGACAGCGTCTACGCCTTCAAGTGGGTCTGCGAATACGGTGACCCGCTCAACAACACCCGGTACGAGACCCTGGCGGCCTTCCGGGCGGCCACGGGGCAGGAAGCCCACGGCACCTGGGGCGACCCGCTTTTGGACACCACCGCGCTCCCGGGCTACCCGGCGGGCTCCAAGCTCCTGAACCTGCGGCTGCTGGCGGGGTCCCCCGCCGCGGACAACGCGGTCCCGATCCACGGCATCAACGACGTCTACGCCGGCTCCGCCCCCGACGCCGGGGCCGCGGAGCAGGGCCCGCTCTCGGGCGACGTGGATGGCAGCGGGGAAACCGACGCCGCGGACCTGGCCGTCATCGCCAACGTGCTGGTGGGGAACCTGCCGGAGGGCCGCGCCCCCTGCGCCTGGCCCGAACGGGCGGACTACGACGACTCCGGCGCCCTGGCCGCCGCCGACCTGGTGGTCCTGGCCCGCACCCTGGCGGGACTATAGATATGCTCTGAATGGCCACTCCACAGTAACCTGACAGCGCAACGGGTATCCATCGGATGGGGTTGCGAAAGGCCATCCGGATTCTCTCGCTGAGACTGGATTCGTCATCTCTCCCATGTTCGTGTTGACACATTCGGGTATTTTGTGTACACTAGTATCGAGAGCCCATGAACACCGACTGAACCCCCGAAGGATGGGGGTGGTTTCCACTTTTTCTCCCGGGTTTGGTTCGTGTGAATGATGGTTTGTCACCGGTCTGTTCGAGTTGAGGTGAGGAATGGAAATCAACGTGCGTGAAGCCCGAAGCCGGTTGCGTGCCCTTCTGGAAAAGGTGCAGGACGGTGAAAGTGTGACCTTGACACGGCGGGGGGAACCCGTGGCGCGGATCATACCACCGGAGAAGTCTGTCAAGAGGCTCCCGTCCCTGGAAGAATTCCGGCGCGCCTTACGGGTCTCCGGCGAACCGGTGAGCGCCGTCCTGGACCGGGAGCGGAACGAGGGCCGTTTCTGATGTTCTATGTCGACACCAGCGTTCTCGTGCCCTACTACTGTCCCGAAAGCGCGAGCGGAGCGGCCGAGCGCTTTCTCACCGGGGAGCGGGACCTGGCGGTCAGCGACCTGGGCGAACTCGAGTTCTGCTCGGCTCTGGCCCGCAAGGTGCGTGAAGGGGGGTTGGGCCCGGAGGACGTCGGAAGGATCGTCGCCCTTTTCCGCTCTCACCTGGAAGGAAGCTATTTCCGGCGCCTGGTGGTTGAACCCTCCCACCTCCGGTTGGCGTCGGAGTGGGTGAGTTTGAACCTCGCCCCGCTCCGGAGCCTGGATGCGCTCCACCTTGCCGTGGCGTTCTCCGGGGGAAGGTGCCTGGTCACCTTCGACCGCCGCCTGGCCGCCGCGGCCTCCGCCCTGGCCGTCGCGGTCCGGATTCCGGGGGACGATTGAAATTTGATGAGCCCGCAAAAAGTCGCGAAAGGGGGATTTCCCGCGAATAACACGAATATCCGCGAATCTATAACACGAACAATATCTATTGATTATTGATTTCTGACACGGTCGCATAAAGTACCATCACCCTCCGGGTGATGGCTCAAACAAAGGCTTTACAGACACTTTCCGGTCCGCCGTCACCAGGCGGGCATCGAGGGCCTCCGCGAGGGCCAGGAACAGACAATCGCAGACGGTTCGACGGCAGGTGATCGCCAGGTCCAACGCCTTGGGAAGGAGTGGCTTCGAATCCCAGGAACGCAGGGGAACGGCTCGGAAGGCGTCGAATACCATCGTTCCACGTTTCCGTCAACGGGAAACGAAATCCCGGCACGGGCGTTCCGGGCGAACGCGAGTTTTTCCCGGCACCGCCCTCAGAACCGGTCCGTGATCACCACTTCATCGGCGGGCAGCTGGCCCGGCTTGGGCCACGCGGCCTTGGTGCCACGGCCGACGGCCACCATGAAGGCGATGACGTGGTCGGCGGGCAGGCCGATCAGCTTTCCCACCGCCTCGAAGTCGAACCCGTCCATGGGGCAGGAGTCGTAGCCCATCTCCTTCGCCGCCAGCATCAGGGCCATCCCGGCGATGCCGCAGGAGCGCATGGTCTCGTCGCGCTGCACCTGGGGCTTGCCGTCGTAGTAGGCGTGAATGGCTGGCAGGATGAACTCCCGGACCGGCGGGGGCGCGTCGCGCCAGTAACGCTCGGGCGCCTTGCGCCAGGCGTTCAGGTCGGCGCAGAGCACCACCAGCAGGGAAGCGTCGGTGACCTGGGCCTGGTCCCAGGCCGCGGCCCGGATCTGCCGGCGGAGATCCGGGTCGCGCACCACCACGAACCGCCAGTGCTGGATATTGAAAGCCGTGGGGCTCTGCAGCACCAACTCGAACAGGGCCCGCTCCTCCTCGGCCGTCAGTCGGTGCGCCGGGTCGTAGTGCTTGACCGCCCGTCGCGATTCCAGTGCGTCCGCCACATTCATGGTCCACCTCCGAAAGCATGATTTCCATCATTTTTGCATAGATGTCCCGCCAGGTTCAAGGATTCGGCGGGTGATCAGCTCCGGGTGACCGGTTTCGGCCCCCCCTCGGAAAAATCAAGATTTCTCTCCAACTTTCATCTCCCGGGGGAATATAATGTTTTTAGTGTTTTCAGTAGAGGGGTGAAGAGAATCGGAGGAAAATCCGATCGGAGAGGTCGGGTTCCGCTTGGGGATCATCATCCACTTTTTTCAGGAGGAATAATGCGCACTTTCCGTTTATCGCTCCGGGGGCGACTGTTCGCCCTGTGCCTGCCGGCACTGTTCTGGATCTGGGCGCCCGCCGTCGTGCGCGGTGAGGAGGGTGACCCCGGGGATACCCCGCCGCTCCCCACGTCCACCAGCACCATGGTGTGGGAGTACGTCAGCGCCCTGTGGGCCAACCCCGACACCGCCAATGCCAAAATCGGGGCAAACTGGATCCACCGGGAGACCGACAGCTGGTACCACCACAGCGAGAGCTTCGGGGTCTCCCCCCTCGGCGGCAGCGCCTTCCACGCACCGGTGGCGGTGGCCGCCGGGCGGACCCTCGACCTGACGCGGGACTGGTACACCACCGCCGCCTACACGGCCACCGCAAGCGGCAACGTGGTGGAGGTGCGCAACGAGAACGGGAGCACGGTCCACCTGGACGCCGGAAACGGCGTTTCGGCCCCCCGCCGCTACGGCGACCTCGTTCTCCTGGCCGCCGACGTGGACGGGTTGGTGGAGGCCGACGACTCCTACCACGACGAGATCCTCGTCCTCTACGACCGCATTCAGGACGGCGTGGAAACCCTGCGACTGACCGTTCTGAAGCACGATCTCACGGTGCTGGCCCAGACCGACGTCACCAACCCCGCGCCGGTCTTCTTGGACGGCCCCTGTGCCGACATGGCCGCGGGCGACCTGGACGGGGACGGCCTCAAGGAGATCGCGGTGGGGACCCAGTGGTTCAACGCGGCGGGGAACAGCTACTACGCGCGCCTCACGGCCTTCCGCTACCAGGACGGAAGCCTTCAGGCCGGCGCCTCCGGCCAGTTCGACTGCCCCTCCTACTACCATCCTCACCCCGTCAGCCTGGCCTCGGGCGACTTCAACGGCGACGGCGTCGAGGACCTCTTTGGGGGGACCTCCGTCGAGGGGAACTACACTCCCTACCTGGTCGAGGGGTACACCTTCGACGCGTTGCTGACGCCCACGCGCCGATGCAGCCCCTACGTCAACTTCAACTACCCTCTGCCTTACGGCTCGATGTACTTCACCCCGGCCGACTACCGCATCCACCTCGCCGCGGGGTGGTTCAAGGACCCCGGCACCACGGACCTCCCCACCCGGCGGCAGTTGGCCGTCGCGTCGGCCCAACCGGATTCCATGAATGTCGCCGCCGTCAACGTCGCCCTCGAGGTGCTGGACTTCGACGCCGCCTGGTCCACGGCCGGGGGCGGGCTCGCAACCATCTACGCCTACGATGTGGACCACTACTACACCTATCGCCCCGACGACATCAAGCTCCTTCCCGGCAACTTCTACGGCACCCTCAACACCGTGCCGTTCCAGGACCTCGGGGTCTTCATCACCCAGCTCCCCACCTCCACCTCCACCCGGGACATCAACTTCGTCGCCTGCAAGGTGGACCGGAACTCCCTGACCGTCAGCCAACCCTACATCAAGTGGAACGACGTGGGGATCCTCGATGCCGCCTTTCCCGGGCTGGGTGTGGCGCGCATGGACGACGGGGGGCGCTCCGTCCTTCTCGGACCCCCGATCCAGTTGGTCATGGAGGACGTGGTGACCCCCGACTACACCATCGAGGAACCCCCCAAGCACCTCGACTACCTGCCCGTGGACCCCCAGGATCCGACCGGGGAGTGGGCGGTGGTCAACCTGAGCCGCTACGACGAGTTTTCCTGCGCCTACACCCAGTCCGGTGAGCAGTCCGTGACCCACACCGGGCAGAGCAAGGCCGAGGGCGGGGCGGGCCTGAGCGCCGGGCTGGGCATCGACATGTCGGTGAAGGCCAACGAGATCCTGGTCAAGGAAAAGCTGGACGTCTCCCTGGACGCCAGCATCAAGTTCGCCTTCCAGCGCGCCGTCGACACCACCAATACCCAGTACAACTCCTACAGCTACAAGATGGAGCACGCCACGGACCACGACGACATCCTGCAGTACGAGGCCCGGACCTACAAGGTCTGGCGCTACCCCATCTACGGGTACACGGCCCTCAACCCCAACACCAACCAGGAGGCGCAGGGCTTCTACGACGTGAACTTCCCGCCCACCAGCGCCCTCACCACCTTCATCGGCGGGCTCGGCTGCTCCGACTTCTACCAGCCCGTCCACCAGAACGGCAACGTCCTCTCCTACCCCCTCCAGGCGTCCCACCCCTACGCGGGCGACCTGGGCAGCTTCACCCTGCCGGGCTCCAGCACCCCGGTGACGGACTTCCTCAACGACACCAGCCTCGCCTACGGCGTGGACGGGTCGGCAAAGACCCTGGACATCGAGTGGACCCAAAAAGCGGGGAGTGAACAGCAGAAGTCGTGGAGCGAGAGCCTCAGCGGCGACCTGGACTTCAAGATGTCCTTCACCGTCAAGGAGTTGTTCTTCGGCAAGCAGACCATCGACTTCAACGCCAGCCTCCAGGCCGACGGGAACTGGTCCCAGATCACCACCGACGACAAGGAGACCTCCACCACCAAGGGCCTGACCATCAATGTCCCCGCCTTTCCGGGCCTGAACTCGAGCCAGATCTATACGTTCACGCCCTACGCCTACTTCTCGACGGCAGGGAACAGCAAGGTCCAGCACGCCGTCACCCTCCCCGGCACGTCGAGCTGGTGGAACCACCAGTACGGGCGCCTCCCCGACCCCGGCCTCAACCTCCCGAACCACTTCCTGGTCCACAAGAACCCCTACACGGGCGAGTGGGACGACTGGGAGGTGGACGAGAGCACCGACGGCAAACGCGTGCGCGGACTCTTCATCCGGACGGGGGAAGCCGCCGCCGCCACCGGGGACCCCATGGACGTGACCCACTCCGTGGTGGACGGCGCCGCCCTCACCGTGACGGCGCGCGTGTACAACTTCAGCCTGCTCCAGTGCACCACGCCCTTCGACGTGCTGTTCGAGTACGTACCCGTCAACCCCGTGACCGACACCGAAACCGGTCCCCGGGTGGCGATCGGGTCTGCCCGGGTCTCCGCCCTGGGCCCCCTCGGGATGCAGGAGGTCACGGTTCCCTGGAACACCACGGGGTTGGGACCGGCCACCCCCGACACCTGCAGCACCTACCGCATCTGGGTGACGGTGGACCCCGGCGGCGCCGTGGAGGCCATCCACCCGCACGGGTCCGTCTGCGACAACAAGGAGGGCTACTGGCCCTGGAACGGGGGGGTCTCCGTCTGGAGCGCCTTGCCGGCCGCAAGGACGGCGGCGGCAGCGGAGGAATTCCGCCCGCGAATGCAGTTGGGGCTCCGCCAGCCCGACGGCACGCTCCACACCGGGTGGGGAACGGCGCCGGAAGGGGAAAACGCCAAGCTCAGCGCGCTCATCGTGGCCGACGCGCCCGACCGGCGAACCCTGCACGTGGTGTTCTATGACTGGGTGCTCTTCTCGGAGATCCCCCAGAAAGCCCTGGCCCACAAGCTCGTGCAGGGCGTCTCCTGGCATGGCCACGTCCTGGGCCACGCGGCGTACGCCAATCTCGACTGGCGGCCCCTCGAGCCCGGGGTGCACTTCATCCGCGCCCAGTTTGCCAACACTTCCCTGCCGTACGCCCGGACCGACTTCCCCCCGGAGGACTTCGGTGCGAACCTCCTAGTCTGGGTCCCGTCCGGCGACGCGGGTAAGGACCTTGAAACCGCGGGCCGGTCCCTGGAAAACCTCGAGGCGGAGCGGCCGCGGATCGTGGCGCTGGGGGGGGAGGACCTCTTCCATCACGTCCGGGCCTCCCTGAGCGTGATCGAGGCCCGGACGCGGGCGCGAATCCAACCGGTGGTCCCGTCCCGGCGCCGCGTGGAGTGAAGTACGCGCCGCCTGCCGGGCGGCGCGACTTTTTACCCATTCCCGCGGGCAACCGTGGGGTTTCGCCAGGCGCCTTCCGGCGCCTCCACGCAAAAGGCCGTTCGTGTGGCGCGTGTGTTCGTGGTTCCTTTCCGGTTTGTCCGGGTTGGGACGACCGCACAGAGGGCGGACTGAATTGCAAAATTTATTAACCGACTTTTGCCGCTCACCCGAATATGATACAGTGTGCCAAGTTCATCGGAGGGGAGTGTGCAAGAGTGTCGTCGGGGCCTGCCCGTGGGCGGACCGGCCCTGATATGCGCAATTTTCGGCTGGGAAAGGAGGACACATGATGGCGTCTCGTTCGTTCTTCCGGTGGAGCCTGCTGGCCCTGTGCCTCACGTTCCTGCTCGGCGCGGCCGCCTTCGCGGGGCCCGAGGAGGGCGACCCGGGGGACACCCCGCCGCTCCCCACGTCCACCAGCACCATGGTGTGGGAGTACGTCAGCGCCCTGTGGGCCAACCCCGACACCGTCAACGCCAAGATCGGGGCGCACTGGATCCATCGGGAGACCAGCAGCTGGTACGAGCACAACGAGAGCTTCGGGGTCTCCCCTCTCGGCGGCAGCGCCTTCCACGCCCCGGTGGCGGTGGCCGCCGGACGGACCCTCGACATGACGCGGGACTGGTACACCACCGCCGCCTACACCACCGCGGCCGGCGGCAACGTGGTGGAGGTGCGCAACGAGAACGGGAGCAAGGTCCAGCTGGACGCCGGCAACGGCGTCTCCGCCCCCCGGCGCTACGGCGACCTCGTTCTCCTGGCCGCCGACGTGGACGGGTTGGTGGAGGCCGACGACTCCTTCCACGACGAGGTCCTCGTCCTCTACGACCACATCCAGGACGGGGTGGAAACCCTGCGCCTGACCGTGCTGAAACACGATCTCACCGTGCTGGCCACGACGGACGTCACCGACCCGCCCCCCGCCTTCCGGGACGGCCCCAGCGCCGGCATGGCCACGGCCGACATCGACGCCAACGGCGCCAGGGAGATCGGCATTGGTTACCCGTGGTACAGTGCCTCCGCAAAGCTTTACTACACCCGCTTCCTGGTCTACCGCTACCAGGAAGGGGCGCTGTCCTGCGGTACGGCTGCACAGTCCAGCTTCTACTCGAATGCGGCCTACCCCGTCTGCCTGGCCGGGGGCGACTTCAACGGCGACGGGGTCGACGAACTTTTCACGGGCTCCATGAGCGACAGGTACACCATTCCCTACCTGATCGAGGGCTACGCCGTCTCCACAACCCTGGCGCCGTCCAAGGTGGCCTCTTTGACCCCGTACTTCGGTTCCTCCTCCTACAACATGTATTTCACCCCCGACAAATTCCGCCTCGACCTTGCCGCCGCCTGGTTCAAGGACCCCGGCACCACCGACCTCGTGACCAGGCGCCAGTTGGTCATCGCCTCGGGCCAGCCGGACTGGATGGACTACTACGTCGTCAACGCCGCGCTCGAGGTCGTCAACTTCCCGCTCGCCTGGTCTTCCCCTTCCGTCCAGTACACGACGATTTATGCTAATTCCGTAAACGGTTACTACCAAATCGCCCCGGACGACCTCAAGCTCCTCCCGGGCAACTTCTACGGGACTCTCAACACGGTGCCCTTCCAGGACCTCGGCCTCTTCATCACCCAGACGGCCTCGTCCGCCAACGGTCGCCAGGTCAACTTCGTCGCCTGCAAGGTGGACAAGGGCAACCTGTCCATCGCCCAGCCCTATTTCAAGTGGACCAACCTGGGCACCCTGTCCGGTTCCTTCCCGTCCCTGGGCGTGGCGAAGATGGACGACGGGGGGCGGTCCCTCCTCCTCGGCCCGCCCACCCAGATCATCATGCAGGACGTGCTGACCGTGGACTACACCATCGAGGACCCCCCCAAGCACGTCGATTACCTCCCGGTGGACCCCCAGGACCGGGATGGGGAGTGGGAGTGCGTCTTCGTCAGCATGTTCCCCGAGTTCTCCTGCATGTACAGCAAGGAAGGGGAGAACTACTCCTCCCACACCGAGCAGAGCGTGTCGGAGGGCGGGGCGGGCCTGAACGCCAAGATCGGCGCCGACATGGAGGTGAAGATCCACGAGCTCCTGGCGAAGGAGACCATCGACGCCTCCCTGGAAGCGAAGCTGAACTTCTCCTTCCAGAGGTCCATCGACACGGCCGACACCACGTACCACAACTACACCTACAGCCTCGACCAGGCCACGGACCGGGACGACATCATGCAGTACAAGACCCGGACCTACACCATCTGGCGCTTTCCCCTCTACGGTTACACGGCCCTCAACCCCAACACGAACCAGCAGGCCCAGGGTTACTACGACGTGAATTTCCCCCCGTCCAGCACCATGACCACCTTCATGGCCGGTCTGGGCTGCTCCGATTTCTACCAACCCGTTCACCAGAACGGCAACGTGCTCACCTACCCGCTCCAGTCGTCCAGCCCCTACACCAACGACCTGGGCGAATTCACCGTGCCGGGCGCCACCGAGCCGCTGTCGCAGTTCCTCAACGACACCAACCTGACCTACGGCGTGGACGGCTCGGAAAAGAACCTGAAAATCACCTGGACCGGCGGCGTCAGCGGCGAGACCACCCAGTCGTGGACCGAGAAGCTCAGCGGCGACGTCGACTTCAAGATCTCCTTCTCGACGAAGATGTTCGGCTGCCTCAAGGCGGGCATCGACGGCGAGATCGCCCTCCAGGCCGACGGGAGCTGGTCCCAGATCACCACCGACGAGAACGAGTCCTCCAACACCGGCGGGCTGTCCATCACCGTCCCGGCCATGCACGGCCTGAACTCGAGCCAGATCTACTCTTTCACGCCCTACGTCTACTTCTCGAAGTCGGGGAACAACAAGGTCCGGCACGCCGTCACCATCCCCGGCACCTCGGCGTGGTGGGTTCAGCATTACAACGGCTTGCCCGACCCCGGCCTCAACCTTCCCAACCACTTCCAACCCATCTGGAACGAGTACACCGACGACTGGGACGAGTACGAGGTGGACGAGAGCGACATGGGCAAGCGCATGCGCGGGTTGTTCCTCCAGACCGCGGAGCCCGCGGAGGCGACGGGGGAGCCCATGGACGTGACCCACTCGGTGACGGACGGGACCGCCCTCACGGTGACGGCGCGGGTGTACAACTTCAGCTTCAAGGCGTGCGCCACCCCCTTCGATGTGAAGTTCGAGTACGTCCCGGTCAGTGACAACGACTTCGAGACCGGCCCCCGGGTCACCATCGGGACGGTGCGCGTCCCGTCCATGAACCCCCAGGAGGTCAAGGAAGTCTCCGTCCTCTGGAACACCACGGGGCTGGGCCCCGCCAGCGCCAGCATGAGCAACATGTACCGCATCTGGGTGACGGTGGACGCGGGGAACGTGGTGAACGCCATCCACCCGCGCGGGTCCGTCTGCGACAACAAGGAAGGGTACTGGCCCTGGAGCGGCGGGCTGCAGATCTACGGCGCCTCCAAGGGCGAAGGCCCCGTCCAGCTCACGTCGCAGGCGTTCTTCCCGAGGATGCGGCTGGGCCTGCGCCAGACGGACGGCACGCTTCACACCGGGTGGGGCTCGGTCACCATGGGCGAGTGGAGCAAGCTGAGCGCCCTGGTCCTCTCCGACGTTCTGGACCGCCGGACCCTGCACGTGGTGTTCAAGGACTGGGTGCTCTTCTCCGACAAACCCCAGAAACCCTTGGCGTACAAGCTGGTGCACGGCGTTTCCTACAACGGGCACAACTTCCCCCACCTGGCGTACGCCAACTTCGACTGGCGGCCCCTGGAGCCCGGGGTGCACTTCATCCGGGCCGAGCTGGCCAACACCTCCCTCGCCGTCTCGAACGCGAACTTCCCGTTCGAGGACCACGGGGGGAACCTCCTGGTCTGGGTGACGTCTTACGATGCGAAAAAAGACCTGGAGGCCGCGGGTCGCTGCCTGGAGAAGCTCGAGATGGAACGGCCGCGGATCGTGGCCCTCGGGGGAGAGGCGTTGTTCGACCGGGTCCGGGAGGCCCTGAGCCGGATCGAGTCGGAGACGTGGGACCGGGTCCACGCCACCCTCCCGTCCGACCGACGCGCGGACTGAAGTACGCGCCGCCTGCCGGGCGGCGCACGAGTTGTCGCCGGGCTGGCGCCTTCCGGCAGAAGGCGCGTACAGTACGCGCCGCCTGCCGGGCGGCGCACGAGTTGCCGCCGGGCTGGCGCCTTCCGGCAGAAGGCGCGTACGGCTGGCGCCTTCCGGCAGAAGGCGCGTACGGGTGGCGCCTTCCGGCAGAAGGCGCGTACGGGGGGGGTGTGAGTTTGTTGTCATCATGCACAGGAGGAACCATGACCCAGATTCGTCCATCCCTCCGGGGTTACCCGATCGTTCTCTTCCTGGTGGCCCTTCTCGGGGCAATTCCCTTTGTGAGCGCCGAGGATGGCACCGCCCCGGGCGAAACCCCTCCCCTCACCCTGTCCACCAGCACGGTGGTCTGGGGCTACGACAGCGCCCTGTGGGCCAACCCCGACCCCGCCGGTTCGACGATCACCGCGAGCTGGCTCCACTGCGAGTCGGACGGTTGGTGGCACCACTCGGAGCATTTCGGGGTCTCCCCCCTCGGCGGCAGCGCCTTCAAGGCCCCCGTGGCCATCGCCGCCGGCAGGACCCTCGACCTGACGCGGGACTGGTACGCCACGGCGTTCTACACGACGGCCTCGACCGGCAACGTGGTGGAGATTCGCCTCGAGGGCGGGTCGAAGACGATCCGTCTCGACGCGGGCAACGGTCTGAACGCCCCCCGAAAGTACGGCGACCTGGTCCTGGTGGCCTCCGACGTGGACGGGGTGGTGGAGGCCGACGACTCCTACCACGACGAAATCCTGGTCCTCTACAACTACATCCAGGACGGGGTGCAGTCGCTGCGGCTCACCATCCTGAGCCACGCGCTCGAGGTCATGGCCACCCAGGAGGTCTCCGACGCCAACACCAAGTACCTGGACGGCGTCTGTTCCGACCTGACCACGGGCGACGTGGACGGGGACGGGAGGCGGGAGATCCTGGTGGGCACCCCGGCTTACTTCCCCCAGTACGCGGTGATCTTCTCTCATCTCCAGGCCTACCGTTTCCTGGACGGCGTCCTGACGGCCGGCGCGGTGGGGCGCAGCAACCACGGCGGCATGTATACGCAGCCCGTCAGCCTGGCCGCAGGCGATTTCAACGGGGACGGCATCGAGGACGTCATCATGAGCACCTCCCTGCCGCACAACAATCCCCCCTACTACCTGCAGGTGTTCACCTTCGACGCCAGCTTGACACCGACCCCGGGGTTGGTCATCCAGGTCCCATTCAACGCGGTGGACGGTTGGGACAGTATCCTGACACCCGACAAGTACCGGGTCCAACTGGCCACGGCCTGGTTCAAGGACCCCGGGACCGCCGACCTTTACACCAAGCGGCAGCTGGTGCTTGCCTCCACCCAGCCGCACGCCAAGGGCAACTCGGCCATCGACGTCCGGATCGACGTTCTGAATTTCGCCGGCAACTGGGAGATCGGCAGCGGTCACATCACCTTTACCTCCACGGACTCAACCCACTACTTCCAGGGGGTCCCCGACGACATCCAGCCCCTGCCCGGCAACTTCGAGGGGACCAACAACACCGTGCCCTTCCAGGACCTCGGCGTGTTCATCACCCAGGCGTCCAACGCCCCCAACGGCCGGCAGATCAATTTCGTCGCCTGCAAGGTCAACCCGACCACCCTGATCGTCGGAACGCCCTACATGAAATGGACCGAGCTGGGCGCCTTGTCCAGTTCCTTCCCGTCCCTGGGCGTGGCGAGGATGGACGACGGGGGGCGCTCCATCCTCCTCGGCCCGCCTACCCAGATCATCATGCAGGACGTGGTGACCGTGGACTACACCATCGAGGACCCCCCCAAGCACGTCGATTACCTCCCGGTGAACCCCCAGGACCGGGAAGGGGAGTGGGAGTGCGTTTTCGTCAGCATGTTCCCCGAGTTCTCCTGCATGTACAGCAAGGAAGGGGAAAACTACTCCTCTCACACCGAGCAGAGCGTGTCCGAGGGCGGGGCGGGCCTGAACGCCAAGATCGGCGCCGACATGGAGGTGAAGATCCACGAAGTCCTGGCGAAGGAGACCATCGACGCCTCCTTGGAAGCGTCGCTGGGTTTCGCCTTCCAGCGGTCCATCGATTCGGCCGACACCACCTACCACAACTACACCTACAGCCTCGACCAGGCCACGGACCGGGACGACATCATGCAGTACAAGACCCGGACCTACACCATCTGGCGTTACCCCGTCTACGGCTACACGGCCCTCAACCCCAACACGGGCCAGGAAGCCCAGGGCTACTACGACGTGAACTACCCGCCTTCCTCCACCGCCACGACCTTCATGGCCGGCCTGGGGTGCCCGGACTTCTACCAGCCCGTCCACCAGAACGGCAACGTACTCACCTACCCGTTGCAGTCGTCCAGCCCCTACACCAACGACCTGGGCGAATTCACCGTGCCGGGTTCCACCGAGCCGCTGTCCCAGTTCCTCAACGACACCAGCATCACCTACGGCGTGGACGGCTCGGAAAAGAACCTGAAAATCACCTGGACCGGCGGCGCAAGCGGCGAGACGACCCAGTCGTGGACCGAAAACCTCAGCGGTGACATCGACTTCAAGATCTCCTTCTCGACGAAGATGTTCGGCTGCCTCAAGGCGGGCATCGACGGCGAGATCGCCCTCCAGGCCGACGGGAGCTGGTCCCAGATCACCACCGACGAGAACGAGTCCTCCAACACCGGCGGGCTGTCCATCACCGTCCCGGCCATGCACGGCCTGAACTCGAGCCAGATCTACTCTTTCACGCCCTACGTCTACTTCTCGAAGTCGGGGAACAACAAGGTCCGGCACGCCGTCACCATCCCCGGCACCTCGGCGTGGTGGGTTCAGCATTACAACGGCTTGCCCGACCCCGGCCTCAACCTTCCCAACCACTTCCAACCCATCTGGAACGAGTACACCGACGACTGGGACGAGTACGAGGTGGACGAGAGCGACATGGGCAAGCGCATGCGCGGGTTGTTCCTCCAGACCGCGGAGCCTGCGGAGGCGACGGGGGAGCCCATGGACGTGACCCACGCGGTGACGGACGGGACCGCCCTCACGGTGACGGCGCGGGTGTACAACTTCAGCTTCAAGGCGTGCGCCACCCCCTTCGACGTGAAGTTCGAGTACGTCCCGGTCAACGAGGCGGACTTCGAATCCGGCCCCCGGGTCACCATCGGGACGGTGCGCGTCCCGTCCATGAACCCCCAGGAGGTCAAGGAAGTCTCCGTCCCCTGGAACACCACGGGGCTGGGCCCCGCCAGCGCCAGCATGAGCAACCTGTACCGGATCTGGGTGACGGTGGACGCCGGGAACGAAGTTAACGCCAACCACCCGCGCGGGTCCGTCTGCGACAACAAGGAAGGGTACTGGCCCTGGAACGGCGGGCTGCAGATCTACGGCGCCGCCAAGGCCGGCGGCCCTGTCCGTCTCACGTCGGACGCGTTCTTCCCTAAGATGCGGCTGGGCCTGCGCCAGACGGACGGCACGCTCCACACCGGGTGGGGAACGGCCCCGCAAGGGGAGTGGAGCAAGCTGGGTGCCGTGATCCACGCCGACGTGCTGGACCGCCGGACCCTGCACGTGGTGTTCAGGGACTGGGTGCTCTTCTCGGACAAAGCCCAGAAACCCCTGGCGTACAAGCTGGTGCAGGGCGTCTCCTGGAAAGGGCACGACCTTGGCCACGTGGGGCACACCAACCTCGACTGGCGCCCCCTGGAGCCCGGGGTGCACTTCATCCGGGCCGAATTCGCCAACACCTCCCTCCCGTTCTCGAACCTGAACTTCCCCTTCGAGGACTACGGGGCGAATCTCCTGGTCTGGGTCCCCTCCAGCCACGCGGCGAAAGACCTGGACTACGTGAACGCGGCGCTGGACGAGGTGGACGCAGGGTGGCCCTGGGCTGCCGGGGCGGGGGTCGAGGAGTATGTCGGCCAGCTCCGGCTCACGCTGGAGGCGATCCGGGAGGAAGCCCGAACCCGGCTCCTCGCAGACCGCCGGATCCAGTAGGATGAACAATGCGGAAGTACGCGCCGCCTGCCGGGCGGCGCACTATTTCCCTTTCACGGGTGCGAGCCGGCGGGTTCGGTTGGACGCCTTCCGGCAGAAGGCGCGTACGGTACGCGCCGCCTGCCGGGCGGCGCCCGGGTAGCCGCCGGTTTGGCGCCTTCCGGCAGAAGGCGCGTACGGTACGTGCCGCCTGCCGGGCGGCGCACGGGTAGCCGCCGGTTTGGCGCCTTCCGGCAGAAGGCGCGTACGGTACGTGCCGCCTGCCGGGCGGCGCACGGGATTGCCGCCAGCGGTAAGGGCTACAAAGCGTTCTCCGTAAACGATGTCCTCGATGACGGCCTCGGGCCTGGCCAGGGTGCCCAGGATCCCGTCCACCAACGCCCGCTCGAGGCCCTCCGGCGCTTCGCCCGGCCGGGGCACGGCCGTGTGAAGGCGGCAGGAGTCCGTCAGCTCCCGATCGCCCGTCATGGTGCTCTCCCTTTTTCGGCGCTGGTGGCGGGTTTTCATTTCACGCGGGAAAGCCGGCGCGGCTGGAACGGCATCGAGCTTCCGCCTGCCGGGAGAAGGATGCAGGAGCGAGGCGCTTTTCCCGTTTCCCCCCGGTCAACGGCTCTCGTTCTTTTTCTCCGGAACCCCGGCGGGGGGAACTTCGGAAGGCGCGGCCCCGCCGGCCGCGTTCCCGCCTGGCCGGGATGTGCGGCCCAGCAGCCACGCCCCCAGGGCCATGGTGACGGCGTGGAAGCTCAGGGGGGGAATGAAGCCGCCGACGGTGGCCGTCCAGGCTGAGCGGGAGAGGACCCCTCCCACGATGTAGACCATTCAGGCCAAGCCCAGGGCCAACAGGCCGTAAGCGACGATTTTTCGACAGGACTTCACTTTCACCTCCCGCGGTGCCGGCGCCCCTTCAGCCCTGCAGGGCGCGGGTCAGGAGCCAGAGCGTCAGGACCGCCGTGGCGCCGTGAAAGAGATAGCCGGCAATCGCGTGCCAGCCGAAGGCGCTTTTCCTGCCGCGGATCACGTCCGCCATGACCCCGCCGATTCAGCCGGCCGACAGGAGCCAGGCCGCAACCGCCGCCACCCACCATCCCATCGGGCCACCTCCCTCGTCGATAATCTCTTCATACTCCTTTCGCGGCCCGTCGTCAAGGGAACTCTCCCGCGAGGAGCGGCTGTTTCGCGGGTTGTTTGCCCGACGCCTCGGGGGGGGGATCCGGCCCGAGAACCGCGGCGGGGGCTTGGGACCGGGGACCCGCCGGTCCCCCGGGAACGTTCCGGGCCGGGTGGCAAGCCGGGGGGGCGGATGTGATATGATAGCTTGCATGAGCACGCGCATCGCGATTTTCGTTCTCGTCGTTCTCCCGCTCGCGCCCGGGTGGGGCGTCGCGGGCACTGGAGCCCCCCCCGGGAAGCTTCCCGGCGTGCGGGTGGAGCACGTGGCGCCGGGCGGTCTGGCGGAGAAGGCCGGGCTCCGGGAGGGCGACCTGCTCCTGGCGTGGGCGGGGGCCGGCCCCCCGGGCCCGGGCGGGACACCGGGGGCGCCGGCGGGGGGCGTCGTCCGCTACCCCGCAAGCCTGGAGGCGGTCGAAAGCGGGCTCCTTTCGAACTTTCCCGTCAGGCTCACCGGCGTGAGGGAGGGCCGGGACCGGTCTTTCACCCTGGGTTGGGGCGACTGGAAGATGACCACCGGCCCTGTGCTTCCGCCCGAGATCGCGCCGGAGTACGAACCGTGCCTGTCGGCTTTCCGCTCGGACACCCCCGCCGCCGGGGCCGAGGCGTGGGAGAAACTGGCGGGCCGGCTGAAGGACCGGGGCGACCCGGTGGGGGCCTGCCTGGTGTACCTCCGGGCGGGGGACGCCTGGCAGGACGACCGGGTGCGCAACCCCTCCTCCGCCTTGCGCTGCTTCCGCACCGCCCGCGACCTGGCGCAGGCTTCGGGGCTCGGGGAGTTCCTCCCGTACCTCTGGCTCCGGATGGCCGCGGCCCTGCGTGCGTCCCGCGACCTGTCCGCTGCGGCGGATGCGGCCCGGGAAGGCATCGCGCTCCTGGAGAAGGAGGAGGCGGGTTCCCCCCTCCTGGCGGGAGCGCTGGCGTTCCAAGGGGATCTCCTTCACCCGCTGGGAAGGGGGCTGGAAGCCGTGCAGTGCTTTGAACGCAGCCTGTCCATCCTGACCCCACGCGGGCTGGATTGTCACGCGCTCTGGTTGGCGCACTGCGGCCTCGGGTTCCTGGCCTTCTGGAAGGGCGACTACCGGAAGGCCGAGACGGAATACCTCGAGGCCCTGGCCTGCGCGGAGCGGATCTACCCGGACCATGTCCGCCTGGCCTTCACGCTGAGCCGGCTGGGGATCGTGGCGAACCGGTCCGGGAAGCCTCGAGAGGCCGCGGCCTACCTGAACAAAGCCCTGGAGGTCGGTGAGCGGACGGGCCCCGACACGCTGGAGATGGCCATCGTCTTCCTCGACAGGGGGGTCTTCAAGCGGGAGGGCGGGGACCTGGACGAAGCGGAGCGCTGCTACCGCCGGGCCCTCACCCTCTTTGACAAGGAGGGTGCCGAAACCCAGGAACGGGCCATGGCTTTGAATTCTCTCGCCAACCTGGCCCGGCAGCGGGGAAGGGCGGCCGAGGCGCGGGAGCACATGACGGCGGCCCTGGCCATTTTTCACAAGCTCGTCCCCGACAGCCTGAACGAGGCGATGGTCCTGATCAACCTCGCCGCCGTGGAACAGAACGCGGGCAATCTCACCGCCGCGGAGGAGTACATCCGGAAGGGCCTCGACATCTGTGAGCGTCGGGCGCCCGGCAGCATCAACGTCGTCTACGCCCGGACCAACCTCGGGAGCGTGCTCATGAGCCTGGGTGACCTCGCCGCCGCCCAGGCGCACTTCAGCGCGGCCCTCGGGCTCCTGGAGAAACTGGCCCCGGGCAACCCCCAGGCGGCGGGAATCCTCCTCAACCTGGCCAACGTGGAGTCCGCACGGGGAAACCTGGTGGACGCCGAGCGTTACTACACGCGGGCGCTGGAACTGTTCCGGGCGCGGAGCCCCCGGAGCGTCGACACGGCCCTGTGCCTGAAAAACCTCGGCATCCTGGTCAAGCGCCGATACGACTTCGCCCGGGCCCGTGAACTCTGCCTCCAGGCGCTGGGCATCCTGGAGGAGATCGACCCCGGGGGCGTGGAGGTCGCCCGGGTCCAGTGCGTCCTCGCGAACATGGCGCGCTCCGAGAAGAATTTTGTGTCCTGCCGGGTCGCCTTCCGGTCGGCGCTGACGATCTTCCACGCCGTTGCCCCGGGTGGAACGGACGAGGCCAGTGCCTGGTTCAACTTCGGGGCGGTGGAGCTGGCGGCGGGCAATGCCCGGGAGGCACGGGGCATGGTTGAAAAGGCCGAGGGCATGTTCCGGGCCATCGCCCCGGTTTCCGTGGAGCGGGCCACCTGCCTGATCACCCTGGGGCACATCCTCCGGGTCACGGGTGAAAGCGACCGGGCCGAACAAACCCTGAAGGAGAGCCTCGCCATCCTGGCCCGCTTCCTGTCGGGGACCCAGGAGGAAGCCGAGACCCTGCTGGAACTGGGTCGTCTCCACCGGGACCGCGGGGAGCTTGAGCAGGCCCTGGACTGCTTCCGGAGGGCGGTTTCCGCGGTGGAGAACGCCCGCGGCCGACTGGGCGGAGGACGGGAAACGCAGGAACTCTACTCGGGGTACGAGGCGGAGTTCTACCATGACCTGGTGGACGTGCAAATCCGGCTGAACCGGAAGGGGGAGGCCTTCCACACCCTGGAGCGGGCCCGCGCCCACGTGCTGCTGAAGATGCTGGCCGAGCGCGACATCGACTTCTCCCGGGAAGTTCCCGCGGAGACCCTCGGGGTGCACCGGCGCCTCGCGGCCGAGCAGGAGCGGGTTCGGGAAGAACTGGCCGGTCTCGATCCCGAACGGGAAGCGGACCGGGTGGAGGCGCTCCGAAAACGTCTGGATGACCTTCAGATGCGGAAACTGGAAGCCGAGGAGGCCATCCGCTCCGCCTCCCCCCGCCTGGCCTCTCTCCGCTACCCCCGGCCGCTGACCCTCCCCGAAGTGGAAGCCGCCCTCGAGCCGGGGACCCTTCTCCTGTCCTACAGCACCGGGGAGAAGAACACCTGGCTCTTCGCCCTTCTCGGCAGGGACTTGCGGGTTTACCCGGTCCCAGCCGGTGATGAGAACCTCCGGCGGCGGGTGGAGATGTTCCGGCGGCTGGTGACGAGTCGGGTGGACCCGGCCCGGTTGAAACGCCTCTCGACGGAACTCTTCAAGCTCCTCGTCGGCCCGGCCTCCCGCCCGCTTCACGCGTCGCAACGCCTGCTGATCTGCCCCGACGGCCCCCTGCACGCCCTGCCCTTCGCCGCCCTGACGACCCCCGGAGGCCGCTTCCTGGTGGAGGAACGCCCCCTTTCCACGGCGCTTTCGTGCACGGTCTACGATGAGTTGAAACGCACCGGCCCGCGGTCGGCCCACGTGTCCGTGACCGCCTTCGGGGACCCTGACTGCGGCGGCGGGGACGAGAGTTCCCCCCGGGCGAGGCTCGCCTTCCGCGAGATGCCCGGCGAGGGGCTGGGAGCGCTGCCGGCCAGCCGGGACGAGGTGACGGCCATCGGGGGTCTCTACCCCGGGAGCGCCCGGGTCTTCACGGGGGATGCCGCCACCGAGGAGAACGCCTTGTCGGCGAGCCCGGGTTCCCGGTACGTCCACTTCGCCTGTCACGGAGTCGTTGACCCCGGCTTCCCCCTGAACTCCTGCCTGGTGCTCAGCCCGCCGGCCCCGGGGGCGACCGCGGCCTCGGACGGGCTGCTGCATGCCTGGGAGATTTTCGAAGGCCTGAAGCTGGACGCGGACCTGGTGGTCCTCTCCGCCTGCCGGACGGCCCTCGGCCAGGAACGGGGGGGAGAGGGCCTCGTGGGTCTCACCCGGGCCTTCTTCCACGCCGGCGCCCCGGCCGTCGTCTCCTCGCTCTGGGGTGTTTCGGACGACTCCACGGCCCTCCTGATGAAGCGCTTCTACACCGGCCTGAAAGAGGGCCTCCGCAAGGACGAGGCCCTGCGGCGTGCCCAGGTGGCGCTTCTCCGGGGAAAGGAAACGCAGCCCGGCCGGGAATCCGCCGCCCACCCCTTCTCCTGGGCCGCCTTCGTGCTCAACGGCGACCCGCGGTGAGCGTTCGCCCACCCGCCGGGTGAACCCCTACCGGATTCGCTTCCCCGGAAGGTGCGCCCCGGCCTGGTGGAGGGTCAGCCCCGTAGCCTTGCCGCCCTCGCCCAGGGTGAACTCCACCTGGGCGTCGACCACCTTGAGGAAGAAGCGGGTCTCGGATTCGGGGAAGACCTCGAACTTGGGCTGCCCCGTGGCCTGGATCATCAGGCGCCCGTCCTCGGCGGTGAAGACCAGGGAAAAACCGGGCTGGAGTTCGTATTCGCCGACGTAACGCTCCAGCAGCTTCGGCTCCAGCGTGATTTCCTTGCGGGCGGCCGGCAGGGGCTTGTCCGTTTTCCGGTAGGTCTCGGCCATGCCGACCCGGGTCTCGAGGCGTACGCCATCGACTTTCCCCTGGTCGTCCTTGTGGAACAGGAGACGGGTGGGCGAGTCCGGGAAGCGGAACTCGGTGGGGGACAGGGCCGTCAGGGTGTATTTTTGGCTCCCCTTGCGCTGGGAGCAGAGTTTGTCCCCCTCCCGGGTGATGTAGCGCGTCTGCCCCGTGGGACCCTCGTACACCCCGACGAGCGCGTCCAGGTCCTTTTCGGGGACGGTGACGGCCTGGATGGCCTCCGGGGGGAGGTTCAGGGCCGCCTCGGCGACGCGCACCGCCCGGGACTCGGGATCGCGGCCCGGGCCCACGCCGTTGGTCAGGACCGCGACGTAGATCCCGTCGTCGGGAAGGCTCAGACCGTAGGACGAAAAGCCCATGATCCCCCCGCCGTGCTCGACGGTGCGGTGGCCCCGGAGGCTGCCGATCATCCAGCCGTACCCGTAGCCCGTGGACTCGCCCCCGGTGGTCTTGAAGGGTGTGATCGCCCTGCCCAGGGACTCCGCCTTGAGCACCTTCCCCGCGAAGACGGCCTCGTTCCAGAGGGCCAGGTCGTCCACGGTGGAGATGAGGGCGCCGGCGGCGTGGGGCTGGGTCATGCTGAGGTAAGGGGCGTTGATGAAACCGTCCTTGCCCTGGTGATACCCGGGGATGCGGTGCGGGATCACCCGCTCGGTGCTGTCGTAGGATGTGCGGTTCATGCCCAGCGGTTTGAAGATCTTCGCCTCGACGAAATCGCCGAAGGTCTGACCCGAGACCTTCTCGACGACGGCCCCCAGCATGACGTACCCGGTATTGCAGTAGTTCCAGCGCTCGCCCGGGGCGAACTCGAGGGGCTTGTCCTTCGTGAGGTCGAGGATCTCCTCGATGCTCATGTCCTGCCGCCAGAGCTTGGGCCACCCCTCCGCCTCGGTGTAGCTGGGCAAGCCGGAGGTGTGCGTCAGCAGGTGCTCGAGCGTGATCTTCTTCCCGCCGGTCTTCACCCCGGGAAGGTATTTCGTGACCTCGTCCTGGAGGGAGAGCTTCCCCTCTTCCGCCAGCAGCAGGATCGCCGCCGCGGTGAACTGCTTGGTCATGGACCCGATGCGGAAGATCATGTCGGGCTCCACCGCCACGCCCAGTTCGAGGTTGGCCATGCCGTAGCCCTTGCGAAAGAGGGTTTTGCCGTCGCGGACGACAATGACGGCGGCCCCCGGCTCGCCGGGCTTGAACATCTCGCCCATGACGGCGTCGATTTCCCGCGCGAGTTCAACGTCGAGCCCGGCGGTGGCCGGCGGGGCGGTGCCGGCGGACAGGGTCCAGAGCGCCCCGGCCACCAGGGCCAGGGTCAAGGCGCCCCGCAGGGAAACGGTTTTCGAAATCTTCATTCACTCCTCCTGTAAGTGGTGGCGCAAGCTTCAGCTTGCGCGGGAAAATCCCGGATGTGGAACAACTTCAGCCTGAACTCCGGATGCAGCCGAGCCGAACCCCGCACCCACCTTCCGCGCCCCTCCCGGCTCAGGGTTTCGTCAGCGCCTTGACGGCGTCGGCAACCAGTCGGTTGAACTCACCGGGCCTCTCCAGCATCGGGTAATGGCCCGTGTGCGGCATGATCACGGCCTCGAAGTCGGGCTTGACCTTCCGGTTGGCGGCCGTGTCCGTGGGGAAGAGGTCGCCGTTGATGACCCGCAGGGGCACGGTCAGTCGCCGGACCGCCGCCCCCATGTCGTAGCCGGCCATCCCCAGGAACAGGGCGTGAAGGGCGTCGGGCGAGGTTTTCGCCATCCTTCGCTCGGTCTCGGCCACGAGCGCGGGGTCGGCGTCGGGGGGGAACAGCATGCGGGTCATGGCCTTGACGCTTCCCGCGAAGTCCTTCTGGAAGGCCGACGCCCGCGCCTGGACCTCCTCGGCCGTGATCCGCTCGTCGACGCGGTGGAAGGTGTCGACCCCGACGACCCCGGTCACCACCCCGGGGAGGAGGAGGGCGGCCTCCACGGCGGCCGGCCCGCCCATCGAGTTGCCGAAGAGGATGGCCTTCTTCACCTTCTCCGCCCGGATCACCGCGCGCACGTCGCCGCCGAAGGCGGGGAGGCTCCAGTGCTTCCGGTCGGTCCCCGATTCGCCGTGGCCCGCCAGGTCCAGGGCGATCACCCGGTGCCGGGCCCCGAAGGCCTGCAATTGGGCGTCCCAGAAGCTGCGGTCGGCCAGCCCGCCGTGGATGAAGACCAGCGCCGGTTCGCCCTTCCCGCAGACGGAGTAGACCAGGGTGACGCCGTCGTCCGCCTTGCAGGTTTTCCGCTCGACCTTGACGGGGGCGGCCCCCCCGCCCGCGGCCGGGGCCGGGAGGGCCAGGAGCATGGACAGGGCCAGGGTTGGGATGAGAGGGGTGTTCATGATGCCGTCCTCCTCAGGGTTTGACTTTCCGCCACGCCTCGATGAAGCGGACCACGCCGTCGACCCGGTAGTCCACGGCGAGGCGACCGATCTCCTCGCTGGAGAGCTTCAGGTCCTCGCCGGTCACCACGCCGTTGTTGGAGAGTTCCCGGGTGGAACTGAGCTTCCCCGACCGGAGCGGTTGGTACAGGAGCGCGTTCAGCAGCGCCTCCTTCGCGAAACCGTCAGCCTTCTCCCGGATTTTCCGGGCGAGGGGCGGGTAAGTGAGCTTCGGGTTCTCCGCCTTGTCCATCCGGACCAGGCCCGGCGCCAGCAACAGCATCATGGAGGTCTCCTCGACGCCGGCGTGGGAGTCGTCCTTGAGGGCCGCGATCTTCGGGTCCGGAGCGGGAAACTCGACGTGCAGGAGGTCGATGGCCAGGGCCTCGGTGTCCCGGTTGATCTGGAAGGCCACGTTGGACACGGAGGTGTAGTTCCCGCCGTGCCCGGAGTAATAGATGATCCGCCGGAAACCGTGGGCGATGAGACACTGGGTGGTTTCGTAAAGCACCGCCTCGAAGGTGGCCGGCGACAGGCTGAGGGTCCCCGGGAAGGCCATGTGGTGCTCCGAGACCCCGGCGAGGACCGCCGGGGCCACCAGCACCCTGGCCTTCTGGCCGATCCTCAGGCAGATCTCCGTGGCCTGGACGATGTCCGAGCAGAGGGGCAGGTGCTTCCCGTGCTGCTCCATGGAACCGACGGGGACGATGACCATGTCGCAGTCCTCGAGGTAATCTTCCACCTCGTCCCAGGACATGTGGGGCATGTAGAAGGGGCGTCGGGCGCCGGTGGCGGTCTCGCCGGTGGTGGTGTCCGCCGCCGCCACGGGCAGTGCGACGGCAACGGCCAGGGCGAGAGCGGTGGACAGGATAACCCTGAGCCGGGGACGCGATTTTGCACGAACCATGAAGAACCTCCTGAAAATCCGGTCTTGCCTCGAAGCGCGGTAAAAGTTATTGTACGATGGAATACCGTTTGGAGTTATACCCATGAGAGTTTTAGCCGTCAACGGAAGCCCCCGGAAAGAAGGCAACACCTTTCTTCTGCTGAAGAAGGTCCTGGAACCCCTTGCGTCGGCGGGGTGGGAAACGGAGTTGGTCCAGTTCGCGGACTACCGGCTGGAAGGGTGCACTGGCTGCATGGGCTGCTTCGCCACGGGGGACGGGCGCTGTGTCGGCCGCCCCGACGACGACTTCGCCGCCCTGTTCGAGCGCATCCTCTCGGCCGACGCCCTGGTCCTGGGCTCACCTTGCTACTTTGCCAGCATTACCGCCGAACTGAAGGCCCTGATCGACCGGGCCGGCCTCGTGGCGATGGCGGGCGGGGGCCTGCTGCGGGGCAAGATCGGGGCCGCGGTGGTGGCGCAGCGCCGCGGCGGGGCCACCCACGCCTTCGACACCATCAACCACCTGTTCCAGATTTCCCAGATGATCGTGCCGGGGTCCACCTATTGGAATTTCGGCGTCGGCCTGGAAGCGGGAGACGTGTGCTCGGACGACGAGGGGAACGCCAACATGGCCCACCTGGGCGCCGTGATCGCCTGGCTGGGAAAGGCCATCGGGCCGCACCGTGACGCTTACCCGACGGCCGCACCCTGACCGCCGTCTTTTCCCGGCGGAATTCTCCGATCCTCCGTCTCCGGCTGGATCGGCATCGTCCTGGCCGTCTTCGTCTCAGATGATCAGTCGCTGTCCGCGCCGCAGCTCGCCAAGCGGGTAGAACGTCCCCCGCCAGTCGATGCCGCCCCGGAGAGTGCACCGGACCCCGGAGCGCAGCATCGCCACCGCCAGGACCGCGGTGCCGGCCGGGGAAAGCAGGGCGGGAAGGAGCGGCAGCCGGTGACGGGCTTTCAGGACCAGGGCGACGGCGATCAGCGACAGCGCCGCCGCCGCCCCGGCCGTCCAGAGGAAGGGGACGCCCCGGATCACCAGGGACGCCCCGGGAGCCAGGAGGAGCGCCGCAATTCCCGGGAGGCTGGCGAACAGCCGGAACAGGCTGTACCGGGCCCCGGCGAAGAGGTTTTTCTCCAGGCCCCGGACCAGGGCCCCCACGGTCGGGTACCACCGGACGTTCACCTCCCGGAAGGCCACGGCGAAACCGCCGCGGGCGCCGGCCCGGTGCAACATCAGACCGAGCCCCACGTCGTCCACCACCTCCATCCGGAGCCACTCGAAGCCCCCGGTCCGTTCCAGTGCCGCGCGCCGGACCAGGTTGAAGGCCCCCGCCCCGGCAAAGGCCCGGGAACGGGGCCGCCCGATGGAGGCCGGCCGGGTGAGGAGGAGAAACCCGCCCAGGAAGGCGCTCAGGACGACGTTCATCCAAAACGAGGCCTCCCGGAAGCCCGGCATCAGGACCAGGTGGTCCAGACCCCGGGACTCGACGTCGGACACGGCCTTTCGCAGCGTTCCCGGGGCGAAGTGCACGTCGGCGTCGGTGTAGAGGACCCACTCGCCGGAAGACGCGCGGGTCCCGGCGTCGAGGGCGTGGACCTTCCCCAGCCACCCCGCGGGAAGCTCCCGGACGTGGATCGCGCGCACGCGCCCGTCCTCCAGGGAAAGCGCGTCGACGAGGTCCCCGGTGCCGTCGGTGGAACGGTCGTCCACCACAACGATCTCGAGGTCGGGGTAGTCCTGCGCCAGCAGGGTCCGGATGGCGCCCGGGAGCGTCGCGGCCTCGTCGCGGGCGGCGATCACCACGGAGAGCCGCGGCCAACGCCCGGGCGGCGGTGGCGCTGCCGCCTCGAAGCGGCGGACCCGGAGAAGAGTCCGGAGGATGTGGAGGTGCGAGACCACCCAGAGCAGGCAGAAGAAAACGACGAGGATCGTTCCCGTCCATGCCGTGGCCGTCATGTCGCCCCTCCGTGCGGGAACAACCCCGTCGGCCGGAACCGGCGGAGGCCGGTCAGTGGGTTTTCAGCCGTTCGTCCTCGGGGTTGATCTTTTCGAGTTTCGCCCGGATGAGCTGGTACTGCTCGTCCTTCTCCCGGCCGTTGAGCTTGAGCAGGTCCAGGTGAAGCCACAGTTCCCGAACCGGGGCCACCTCGTCCTCCGGGTCCTCGGTATCTTTCCCCTTGAAGGAGAGTCCCTTTTCCAGGGCGGCCAGGGCCTCGGGGTACTTCTTCATGTCCCTGCGGACCTCCGCCAGCATGACGTAGGCGTCGTAGTGGGTCTCGCGGGTCTCGATGGCCTTGAGGAGGGCCTTCTCGGCGTCGTCGAGCCGGCCCGCCTTCCAGAGGGCCTCCCCCTTGTGCCGCCAGGGGCAGGACCACTGGGGGAAGGCGTCGTTCAACTGGGTGTAGAACCGGATCGCCTTGTCGTACTCCTTGAGCGCGAGCAGGAGGTTGGCGAACTGGAACTTCTGGGCGCGGCTCAGCGTGTCGGCCTGCTTCTCGAGGGTCTCCAGGGAGCTCTCGACCTGCATCAGGCCCAGGTTGGCCAGCATGAGCAAGGCGACGGGGTCCCCCGGCTTCTTCTCGAGAAGGCCGGTGAAATGGGCCACGGCCTTTTGGTAAGACGCCGGGTCCTTCTTCAGCAGGTACTCCTGCAGCGGGTTCGCGGCCGCCGGGGCTTTCTCCTCCGCCGCTGCGGTCCCTGACGTGCACAGGGAGAGGATGAAAAGGAGCAGGAACGGTATGGTTTTTCGCACGGGCAGTGCCTCCACCGGGGGAATCCGCGTCGTCCACGGGCGGGAACGGCGGTGCCCAGAAGATACCGGGAACGGGTCTTCTTGTCAAACGCTCTTCGTCCGTGAACGGCTTTTCCCGCCGGGACCCGTCCCCTGCCCCTGTCCCAACCCGGATAAGCCGGAAGAGGAACCACGAAATACGCGCAGTACACGAACAGGTTTCCGGAAACGAGGCATGCTGTTCACGCGGGCCATGATTCAGCAGTCGGACCTAAACCCCTTCAGTCTAAATCGCTAACTACCTCTCCAGAAACAAATTCGCAACATGCCTGGAAAGAAAGGGTTGCGAAACGAGGTTTCTGGTCGACTGGACGGCGACCCCGCCGCCCCCGCTACAAACAATTCACTTCTATTAGTGAAGATCAGTGTTATTAGTGGTTTTCCCCGGTTTCTCGGCGGAGGCGCAGGTGAGGGTCTGCGGGTAGGCCCCGAGGATGAAGGGGACGAAGTCCGGCAGGTCGCCGCAGTACCCCGCCTTCTTCATGGCGGCCATCGTTGCCCGCGTGTGCGCGGCGTTGACGGCGGCGTCGTAGTCGGTGAAGCCGCGGGCCGGCCCGCCGTCGGGCGGCGGGTCCAGGGCGAGCACCTTCGCCGGGGTGGTGCAGTCGAAGCCGAAGTCGGCCAGGCGAACCCGCTGTCGCGCCGGGGCCTGCCGCGTGACGAAGTGGATCTCCCCGCGGGCGGGCTCGTAGACGATGCTCCACTGGGTGGGGCTCTCTTCCCCGTCGTAACGGGATCGCCGCAGCAGGTCGAAGGCCCGGTCGAGGCCGCCCGCGCCGGCGCGGCCGGAAAGCTCGCGGAGCGCGCCGGCCATCCGGGCGAAGCGCACGTCGTTCTCCTGGACGGCGGCGGGAATCTCCCGCTCGCCCCCGAAGCCGCGGAACCCCTTCAGGGCCTCCAGGGAATCCCCGTAGACCGCATTGGCCAGGGCCCGGACCGGCAGGCCCGCCGGTCCGCGGGTGACGGTCTTCCCGCCGACGAACTCCACCACCGCCGCGGCGCCGCTGCGGTCGCAGACCAGGAAGTGGAGGCGCGTGGCGCTGGGGAGGATCCGAACCTTCCGGTCGGCGTCCAAAACGTCGGCCACCGTGGCGCAGGTGTCGAGGCAGTACTGGATCCACTGCAGCTCGGTCAGGGCCGCCCGGCCGTCGGGGGCCGGGTACTGCGTGGCGTTGAGCCAGAGGCACTCCACCACGAGGCCCTTCTCGTTCATGCCGCCCATGGGGAACTCCCGCCCCACCTGGTTGAAGGTCACGCTGCCGTAGTGGGACACCCACTTCGCCGGGACCTCGGGCGGGGGCACCAGGGCGGTCTTTTCCAGCGACCGGGGGTTGACCGTCACGAAACCGGTGCCGGTGAAGAAGTCGAAGTTGCGGCCGAAAAGAACGGGACCGCCGCCGTCCGTCACGAAGGCGGAACAGGCCTGCGCGGGCGCCGGGACCAGCAGTGTCGCGGCCACGAGGATCACGATGGACATCAGGATACGGTTGCTGAACATGGAAGACCTCCGTCGTCGATTCGGCGGGATTGCCCGCCGAACCGATCCTACGAAACGCCAAGGCCCGTTCCAAGGGCCCCGTGACGAACGTCAAGGCCTTTGTGACGACCGGCAAGACCGGGAATCCCGCGGGGGGTGAACCCGCCAAGGCAAGGGGCGAAGAGGGACAAAAGGCGAAAAGCCGTCCGGCATCGCAACGTTGGAAGCGGAGGAGGAACCCCGAACCACGTGAACGAAGAATTCAGAATTCAGAATTCAGAATTCAGAATAAGGGACACTTTCGTGCCCTTTGGCCGCATCCCTGGCGACCCGTTTTTCTTTGCGAGCTTGGCGCCTTTGCGAGAGACCGGATACGTCGATTCCGGAACCGGATCAGCACCAGTGGGGCATTTTAGCCCCGGGGCATGCCGGACGACGCGGCCGGGATTCCCTCCTCCGTCCCCGCATCGGGTTTCCCCGCTCTGAAAGCGGTGGGAGCCCACCGATGATCTAAAATCTTGCTCATTTTGCCAAAGATCTTACTTCGCAGGGACTACAGCCTACAGCCTATCCCCGACTGCGAGCCGGATGGCAACAGGCTTGGTGAGAACGTTGAGCGGGTCAGAGGAGGGGCAGAACTCGACGGCGGAATTCCTCCACGTAGCGGCGGGAGACCGGGACCGGTTCGTCCCGGCCCTCGAGTCTCAGGCGAAGCCCCTGGGCGTTGCCGGTGACGCCGCGGATCCGGGCCGTGTTCACGAGGTGGGCGCGGTGGCAGCGGAACAGGCGGGGGTGGTAAGCCGCCAACTGGGCCTCGAGCCCGGCGAGGGTGCTTCGAACGAGGACGACGGGTTCTTTTTCCCGCTGGAGCCGGACCTCGACATAGTTCTCGTCCGCCGAGAGGCCGACCAGTTCGGACGACCGGAACCGGAGGCGCTTCCTCCCGTCCTCCACCACCAGGGTGATCACCTCCGGCAGCGGCGCGGGAGCGGCCGGGGAGGCCTGAGCCGGCACGGGTCCGGCCGGGGCCGGCAGGGCCGTCCCCGCCGCTTCGTCGGTCGGGACGACATCCGCCTTCTCCGGGGCTTCTGTCGCTTCGTCCCCCCGCCCGCCCGTCGCCGAGAGGGGGCGTGTCCCCCCGTCGCCCGCCGGCGCTTCGTCACCCGGTTCCTGGGGCGCTGCGACGTCCGAAGGCCTGGCCGCGTCACCGTCCCGGGGGCCGGCGACGCCGAGCCGGGCGTTGGCGGCCTCGCCGATGCGGGTGTTGCGGCGCAGGAGGCGATTCTGGTTCGCCAGGGTGATCGTCGCGATGATGAAGACCCCGATGAGCACGGTCCCCGCCATCACCCGGGAGAGGTCGAGGTGGGTCAGCGGAAACCCGTACGCGACGAAGACCTGGCGGGTGAACGCGAAACTGGCCAGGCCGATGAGGAGCATCACCCCGCCGGCGAAGAGGATGAAGCGACCGGCGGTCCAGTCCTCCTCCCGGCACCACCGCGGGAAGAGGCGGGGGACGACCAGCCCCGTGACCCCGATGGCCCCGGCGGTGACGAGGCCGTAGCCGGCGTAGAGGACCGTCCGGATCTCCTCGGCCAGCTCGCCGAGGCCGAAGGGCTGGGCGACCACCATGAAGAGCACGACGAAGAGCCCCGAACCGAGCCCGTGCCGCAGTGACGAGGCCGCAGTGAAGTTCGAGGGGTAGGGTTCCCGGAAGCGGGACAGCAAATGGGGCGTCATCTTTCTGCTCATGCTTGGCGGGCCGAAGTCGATGCCGCGTCTGACTTCCGCCGTTCTTCTCTGGTTTGTTCCGCGCCGGCTGAAGCTGGCGCCACGGCGGACAGCGTCAGGGGGTCTTGCCCGCGCAGAGGTACCACATCGAGAACTGCTGGAGGGCGACCCGGGGTTCACGCCGGAAGACGACCAGCGAGTTCCCCTGGGAGTCCACGCTTTCCTCCACCGGCGGGCCGAGGACCGCGGTGACCTTCTCCCGGTAATCCGATCCCAGCGAGGCCCGCCACCCCACCACGACCCCGTTCTCGACGAAGGGGTTCACCACCGTGTAAAGCTGCCGGTCGATCCCCCAGTCGATCCGTAGGTCCTTGCGGAACGGGTCCCAGGTCCCGAACACGCTCACGGCGTAGGCCTGAAGCTCCGTCTCGGGAAGGCCGATGATCGGCTTCGCCGCGATGGGAGTCTCGCCGGTGGCTTCCCTGAGGAACACCTCGAGCGGGAGGTAACGGACGAAGCTGACGATGTGTTTCCCCTTGTAGTCCCCGGCGGCCTTTTCTTTCGGCACATAACGGTAGTGCGCCCGCAGGCGGGCCTCGGGGTTCATCCAGGTCCACCCGTACTCCTCGCTGCCGTAAGGGGCCTTGCCCCAGGCGGCTTCGAGGATGGGCAGGATGCTCTCTTCCTGCGACCTCCGGTCCAGGCAGATGGCGAAACTGCGCAGGGTCGGCTCCGCCTTGGGATCGGGCTTCTCCACGTCCAGGACCACCGTGGTGTTCGGGTCGAAGCCGGGGACGGTCACCGTGTAGCCGCGGCTGTGACGCTTGCCCTTCAGCTCCGGGAACTTTTCGAGGAGTGTCTTCTCGGGGGTGAGGATGTCGATCCCCTTGAAGTGCTCCGGGAAACCGGGTTTGGAGCCGAGAAGCTCCTTCAGCCCCTTGGGTTTCCCGGTGTCGGCGCCCGGTTTTCCGCACCCGGCCGCCAGCAGCAGGACCGCCGCGAGAGTGAGCATCCCGACCAATTTCCTTCGCATTTCCGTCCTCCTTTTCCCGATGGACGCCCGGCTCCGCCGGCGTTCGCCCCGAACCTGGAACCTTGCGGGGAAGGTAATGTTTCAACCGGGAAAAATCAAGGGGAAAGGTGGTCGTCGCCACACTGATGATTCTGTTTATGGGCATGGTCATCCTGCTGCTTGCCATCCCATCGCACCTGAGTTCCCCCTCCCTCTCCTCGTTCACGGACCCCGCGGTCCGTCGCGTCCGCGTAGGGTCCTATGACACCGCGATCCTCAAGCCCCGGACCGCCGGGGACCTCCAGGCCTGGTTGGCGGCGAACGGCTGATGTCGAGCCTCGACTCGACTGCCCGACGATCGGCCGCGGTTGCCATGCTGCGCAACATCGCCTCCGCCGAGGTGGCTTACAGTGCCTCACCCGCGGCGAAGGGCGCCTACGGTTCGCTTCAGGACCTCGCCCGCGCGGGGAAGCTCGACCATCGTTTCCACGAGCCCAACCCGGAGATCGACGGGTTCACCTTTCAGGCCACCGTCACCCGCGAGTTCTTCACCATCCGGGCGACCGGCCCGGTCGCTTCCCCGGAATGGAACTTCTACATCCGGGAGGACGCCATCGTCCGGCTATCGGACGAGACACCCCTTTCGAGCCGATAATAAGCCCTTCGCTTCAGAACATCCCGCGACAAATCCGCAGTCGGGTCATATCACCGGTCGACCGGGTGAAAGCACGGTTTCGTCCGGTTGAAGCTCCACGGCGGAGGGGGGTGTGCCTGGATTTTTCCCTTCTGAAGGGCATCTGCACCTGCTTTCTGCAACGCGACGAAGCGCTCTGGCTCCATCCCCGGATCTCGCTGCAGCCCAACGGTGTACCGACGCCGCGGGTGCGGTGCGGGATCCTGGACAACACCATCGACATCGGGATCAGCGCCCGGGGACTCGCTGCCGCGCTTCGGAGTTCGCGGACTCGCTGCCGGAGCCTGGGCCGATCTGAAAGCGGGAGAAACGAGGGTCTGAAGGCAGGGCGGCGGTCAGGGCTTTCCAGGCCTCGTTCCTGCCCTTCAGGCAGGCATCCAGCCAGGCGCGGAGGCATTCGGCCGTGAGGGCCTGCTGGGTCTGCGCCGTGATGGCGGGCCCCTTTTCCACCAGGGCGGCGGCCCAGTGCGGGAGGGCGAAAGCCCCGTGGTTGGCGCCGGCAATTTCCAGCAGGGCCTTGTCGGGCGACGCGGCGGCGGCGTAGTGGGCGTCGGGGCCGATGGCGGGCGAGAGGACCCGGTCGTCCTGCCCGGCCACCACCAGCACGGGCCACGGGAGCGACCGTGCCGCCTCCAGGGAGGACGGGCGCGTTCGGGCCGGGGCCATCACCGCCACGGTACCCGGGCCCCTCCCGGCCTTCTCCGCCTCCGCCGCCGCGAGGAAGGCGCACCCACCGCCCATGGAGTGCCCGGAGAAGGCAAGGCCCTCCCCCGCCAGGCCGGCCAGGGGCGAACCCCCGTCCGCCGACTCCGCCCGGAGGCGTTCCGCCAGGAAGACCATGTCCAAGGCCAGGGCCCGGTGGCTGGGGAAGGGGAGGAAGCCGGTCTCGGTGTCGGGGAGGGCCACCACGTAGCCCGCCGCGGCGAGCCTCTCGGCCACGGGCCTCAGCGACGCCGCGCCCAGGGTGAAGCCGTGGGCGCAGATCACCCGCGGCCAGGGACCGCCCGGCGCGGGGCGGTCGTCCCCCGCCGCGCGGCAGGGGTGAAGGAGGAGGAAGGGCACCGCGTGCTTGTCCCGGTCCGGGTCGTGCCAGAGGAGAGAGCGGCACGCCACCGGCAGGTCGGTCAGCGGCGGGGTGGCCCGGGATTGGCCGGGCCCGGGGACGGCGGGGCTTGGCCGGGCGAAACCGGGCCCCCCGGCGACCATCAGCGGGAGCAAGCCCAGGGCGGTGAAGAGGGCCCGCCGGCCGCGGGAAACGGGGCCGGTCATCCCTGGCTCGGCGGGGCGCCGCCCGTCCCGATCCTGGAGCGGATGATCTGCATCGCCGCGGCGATCTGGCCGCCCAGGTCCCCCAGGTTCGCGGGGAGGATCAGCGTGTTGCCGGCCTGGGCCAGGTTGGCGAAGGCCTGGACGTACTGCTCGGCCACCTTGAGGTTCACGGCCTCGTGGCCTCCGGGCTCCTGGAGGGCGGCGGCGATCTTCCGCAGGGCCTCGGCGTTGGCCTCGGCGATGGTGAGGGTGGCGGTGGCGTCGCCCTGGGCCTTGTTGATGGCCGCCTGCTTCTCACCCTCGGACTTGGCGATCGCCGCCTCGCGCGCGCCCACGGCCAGGTTGATCTGCTCCTGGCGGCGGCCCTCCGAGGCCGCGATGAGGGCGCGCTTCTCGCGCTCGGCGGTGATCTGCGCCTGCATGGCGTGGAGGATCACCACCGGCGGCGTGAGGTCCTTGATCTCGTAGCGCAGGACCTTGACCCCCCAGTTCGTCGCGGCCTCGTCGAGGGCGTTGACGACGCTGTGGTTGATAAAGTCGCGCTCCTCGAAGGTCCGGTCGAGTTCCAGGCGTCCGATCACGCTTCGCAGCGTGGTCTGGGCGAGCTGGGTGATGGCGACGACGAAGTTGCTCGACCCGTAGGACGCTTTCATGGGGTCCGTCACTTGGAAGTAGAGCACGCCGTCCACGGTGAGCTGGGTGTTGTCCTTGGTGATGCAGACCTGGCTGGGAACGTCGAGGGGGATCTCCTTGAGGGAGTGCCGGTAGGCGACCCGGTCCACGAAGGGGATGATGACGCTCAGGCCCGGCGGCAGGGTCTGGTGATACTTGCCCAGGCGTTCCACCACCCAGGCGTGCTGCTGGGGAACGATCCGGATGCTCTTGATGATGAACAGGGCGGCGACGACCACGACGACGATCGATACGATTTCCATTCCCTCTCTCCTTGTCGGTTCGGACAGCCGGCCCCGCGACCCGCAGCGCGACGGCTCAGCGGGGCGGGCCGACGATCAGCCGGCTCCCCCTCACGTCCACGATCACGTACTCGCCCGCCGGGGGAGGAGCGTCACCCCGGGCGGAGGGTTCGAGTTCCACGTCCCACTCCGCGCCCCGGTACCGTGCCCGGGTCGCGTAGGCGCCGCTCCACGCCTCGACCCGGACCGTCTGCCCGATGTCCAGGCAGGCCATGGGTTCCCCCCCGGCCCCCAGCCGGCCCTTTTTCCGGGCGTGCCGGAGAATGAGCGCACCGGCCCCGGAGACGGCGGCCGCCCCCAGGAGCTGGAACCACACCGGCTGTCCCCACCGGGCCAGAAGAGCCCCGGCCAAGGGGCCGGCGGCCATCACCAGCAGGTAGAACGTGCCGCTCGCCAGTTCGAGGGCGACCAGCACGGCTGCTGCCACCAACCAAACGACCCAGGGCTCCATCGCCACCTCCCGCGCCGGTTGAAGGGCCTGCCGGCTTCCCCGTGAAACTTCATGGCCTGGTGCAAAGTACCAGAGGGGTCATGGGCCCAGAGTAGGGAAAAATCCGGGGGGAGTCAAGGGGAATCCCGGCGTTCCAGCCGCTCACCCGGCACCCCCGCCCGGCGGCGACGAGGCTGCCCGGCCCCAGGCGACCGGGCCCGCGTTCGCCGCACCGGTCGCTCTTTTCGCCGCACGGGGGGGGATTTTTCCGGCCGCGTCCGTCCAACCCGGTGCGGCGGTGGACCCGGCCGGCGAGCTTCGCCCGTCCCCGCCGCGAAACCGCGCCCCGCGGGGGCAAACACGAGGAGGGTTCATGAAAAGGATTCTGACCGCACTTCTGCTGTCCGCTTGCGTCTTTTGCGTCGCCGCGCCGGCGGGCACCGACGTCTGGTGTCCCCACGTCACCGCCGCCGGCGGCTGGAAGACCAGCATCTCCATTTATAATCCGGGGTACTCCGGGGCCATGTTCTTCTGCAGCAAGTACGACAACAGCGGCGGGATGATCGGGACCGGCACGATCGGCCTGGTGGGCGCCCGGTCCTGGACAACGCTGTCCGGCGCCGTCCTGAACTACGAGGGGACCTTTCACCTCAGCTCGGCGGACAATCTCCTGGTCAAGGCCGTCTACCAGAGCGGCGACTCCCCCAGCGTCTGCGAGTTCTTCCTCGGGGGTGAACCGCAGACCACCTGGGTGATCCCCAACACCGTCCTGAGCTGGATGGACTACACGGGGGTGGCCCTCGTCAACGCCCAGGCGGGGAACACGACCGTCACGTTCTCCGCCTGGAAGAACGGCGTCAAGGTGGCGCCGGACCTCAGCCTCAACCCGGCCGGCAAGGTCAAGATCGTCCGGGTGTCCGGCCTGCTCTTCCCGGGCCTGGGCTACGCCGACCTGGACACGATCGTCGTCACGGCGACCAACCCCATCCCCGCTCCCATCAGCATCACCGGGAACACGGCCGGCGACCGGCACCTCTTTTTCTCCGGCCGTCCGCAGGCGCTCAGCTCCGGGCCCGTGGAGCCCGAGTCCTTCCGTATGGCGGCGAACCGGCGGCCGCGGGCCTGGGAGGGGGGGACGCCGACCCGCGGGCCGGCCCCGGTGGGCTTTGACGGGATCGAAGCGGCCCCGGAGGCCACCACCTTCTGGTGTTCCCACGTGACGGCCGCCGGCGGCTGGAAGACGAGCCTGGCCCTCTACAACGGCGGTTCCGCTTCCGTGACGTACAACTACAGCCGGTACGACCTGAACGGGAACGCGGTGGGCCTGCCCCTCAACGGCTCGGTCCCGGCCCGCTCCTGGATGACCATCCCCAGCACCTCCCTGAACTACGAGGGGTCTCTCTCGCTCTCCGCGACGGGCCTGCTGGTCAAGGCCGTCTACCGGTTCGGCGACTCTCCCAGCGTGTGCGAATTCTTCCTCTCCGGGAACACCGCCCAGGACTGGGTGCTGCCCAATGCCGTGCGGCCCTGGATGAACTACACGGGGGTGGCGCTGGTCAATTCCACGTCCAACGGGATGACGGCGACCCTTGAGGCCTGGAAGGCGGGAAAGATGGTGGCCTACCCCGTCCGGGTCGAGGTGGCGCCCCACGCCAAGTACGTCAACCTGTCCAGCGGGATCTGGCCGGGGGTGGGCTACGACGGCATCGACACCGTCGTCGTCCGCTCCAACCGGGCCATCGCCTGCCCCATCGACATCACCGGCAACACCGCCGGGGACCGCCACCTCTTCTTCGCGGCCCAGTCCGAGCCCGTCAACGGGACGGCCGGGGACCTGGTGGCGAACGACGCCCTTGTCGGGAAGTTGCGCTTCTGCCCGACGGGGCTGCTCATGCAGGGGTCGGCGAGCGGTGAGCCCTGCACGGTGAACAACGACAACCCCGCATTTGCTCACCTCCTGACGCGGAAGATCGCCGCCATGGAGACGGAGGTGACCCGTGGGATGTGGGCGGCCCTCCGGGCGGTCCAGCCGACCCTCCCCGCCGACCCGAGCCACGACTGGGGCGGCGACGAAACCGGTTGCCCGGTCCAGTGCGCGACGTGGATGCACGCGGTGCTGTTCGCCAACCGCTTGTCCGTGCAACAGGGTTTCCAGCCCTGCTACTACACGGACCCCCAGTTCCAGACCCCCGTGACGGCGTCCAACTACAACACGGGCCCGTACTACTGCGATTTCGACGCCATGGGGTACCGCCTGCCCACCGAGGGGGAGTGGGAGCATTTCGCCCGGGCGGGCACCTCCACCTCCTTCTGGATCGCCGAGCCGGCCTACGGTTTCCCCGACTGCACCGCCGCCGGCGTGCCGGGGTACTATCCCGCCCTCGAAAGCGCGGGCTGGTTCGAAACCAATGCCGGGGAACGCACCCACCCCACGGGACAGAAGGCGGCCAACGGTTGGGGAATCCGGGACGTCATCGGGAACGTCTCCGAATGGTGCTGGGATTGGCTCGCCGATTACCCCGCCACCGGCCAGGTGGATTACCGGGGGCCGAACTCCGGTACAAAACGGATCCTGAGGAGCGGGGGGTTCGACCAGCGGGCCATGCACTGCCGCTCGGCGTCCCGGGCCTCCGCGACGCCCGCGTCCGGCCTGATGAGGGTGGGATTCCGCCTCGTTCGCACCCTGCCATAGTACGCGCCGCCTGCCGGGCGGCGCAGGGGTAACGCCGGAATGGCATAGAAGTGGCGCCTTCTGGCAGAAGGCACCTACAGTACGCGCCGCCTGCCGGGCGGCGCAGGGGTGATGCTTCAAGTGGCGCCTTCCAGCAGAAGGCGCCTACCGTACGCGCCGCCTGCCGGGCGGCGCAGGGGTGATGCTTCAAGTGGCGCCTTCCGGCAGAAGGCGCCTACCGTACGCGCCGCCTGCCGGGCGGCGCACGAGTAACGCAGAAGTGGCGCCTCCCGGCAGGAGGCGCCTACGTTGAGCGGCTGAAGGCGCCCTCTTTCGGGGGGTCGTTCCACCCGCCGTAGGGCCACCTTCTGTAGTCCTCCACCAGACCCGCCTTTACCGGGTTGTCGCGGATGTAGGCGATCGTCCGGCGGTCTTCCTCCTCGGACCGTGACCAGTGATCAAACCACTCCCGCTGCCAGAATCGTTCCACTTTCTCCGGCATTACTTTCTCCGCCTGGTGCGCGGTCCATCGCTTGAATTCCGACACGGTCCGGTCCATCTCCCCGGGCCTGGTCCCTTCGCTCATCCGGATGAAGAGGTGCAGATGGTTGGGCATGACGCACCATTCCAAAGGGATCCATATCCCGTTGCGAACTCTGTGATGGATGGCTTCCGTCACGACGTCCGCCACGGCAGGAATGCCGAGGTGTCGAACTCCCTCTCCGGTGTGGAGTTGCCTTTCCAGAAGCACGAAGATCCGCCGGCGGACATTTCGGACTTCTTCGGGTTTCAGCTTCCGCAGTGCCTGGGACATGTCGCGCAGTTGAATGGCCAAGGCGGTCGGAATGGCGCCGTGAAGGCTGATGGTGACAAAATAGGCGCCGTTTTCGACTTCCCAGTGAGGCAGTCGCCGTCGGGTGAAGAAGATGTCCTTTCCGCGGCCGATGGGAGGGAGCGGATCAGGCATGGGGAGCACCTCGGCAAAAGATGTTTTCCCGTACGCGCCGCCTGCCGGGCGGCGCAGGGGTAACGCCGGATTGGCGCCTTCCGGCAGAAGGCGCCTACGGTACGCGCCGCCTGCCGGGCGGCGCAGGCGTGATGCTTCAGGTGGCGCCTTCCGGCAGAAGGCGCCTACTTTGCGAAGCCTAAGCCGAGTTCCTCGAGCTTCCCGGCGGTCGGGACGCCCCGGGCGTCCCATCCCCGGCTGGCGTAGTACAGGTCCAGCCACTCCCCGAACTTTTCCTCGGTCATGAGCTGCCCCTCGAAGATCCCGGCGAGGTGCTTCTCCTCGAAGAACCGTCGCGGGAGGGTGTCCCCCGTCCGGTCCCGCCCGTTCCGCACGTTGTACATCCGGTTCAGGTTGGAGAGCTTCTCCCCCGTCTTCTGGAGCTGGGCGTCCGTCATGGGCATCCCCGTGAGCTTCTCGAAGAGGGGGGCCAGGCGGTCCAGGTCGTACATCAGGAAATCGCAGACGATCAGGGAGTTGCGGGTGTTGACCCCGTCCTGGTTCACCTTGACCCAGTCGGGGGTGTTTTCGAAGGTGAGGAGTCCCTTCATCTCGGCGGTGGCGGACCAGCACCGGGTGTGGCTGGCGAAGTCGGCGGTGGCCAGGGCGAGACCCATGGAGGCGCACCCCTTGATGTTCACGCCCGACAGCTCCATCCCGGCCGTCTGGATGGCGAAGTACTCGCTCCCTTTCCCGAGCTGCCGGGCGGCGAGACGGGAACCTTCCGCCAGGACGTCGCCTACGCCCTCCCGCCGGGCGATCATCCCCAGGACCGCCTGCTGGGCCTCCGCGTTTCCGAAATCCAGCGGAATGCCGCCGGTGTCGGTGCTGGTCAGGACGCCCTTTTCAAAGGCCTCCATGGCGAAGGACATCACGACGCCGGCGGAGATGGTGTCCAGCCCGAGGTCGTCGCAGAGCCGGTTGGCCTCGGCCACGGCCTCGGCGCTCCCGATGCCGCAGCCGGAGCCCAGGAACGCCGTGGTCTCGTACTCCGGGCCCTCCACCCTCTTGCCTTCCCAGACGGCCTCCTTGGAGCAGAGGATCCCGCAACCCTGGCAGCCCACACTCTTCCACCCCAGCTTCTCCCGCATTTTCTCGGAGGTGATCCCTTCGTAGCCCTCGAACTGGACGTCCCGGAAGTTCCGCGTCGGCAGGAAGCGGCCGTCCTCCTGGCCCATGCGGATCCACATGTTGGTCCCCAGTTCGAAGCGTCGCTTGCGGTTGGGGTGCTCCATCACATCCTTGGTGAGCGCCTTGTTCAGCTCGATGAAACCGTCGCGGTCGTGGTAGTCGATCTTCTCGTTTCCCTCCGCCACGATCGCCTTGAGGTTCTTCGCCCCCATGACCGCGCCAGCGCCGCCCCGCCCGTACTGACGGTACAGCTCTGTGCCGATGCAGGCGAAGCGGACCCGGTTTTCCCCCGCCGGCCCGATGGACGCGACCCGGGAGTCCGGGTACTTCTCCCGCAGCTGCGCCTCGGTGTCGAAAATGCCCTTCCCCCACAGCCCGGAGGCGTCCTCGAAGCTCACCCCCGACGGGGTGATGTGGAGGTAAAGGGGCCGGTCTGCGGCGCCGGTGATGAAGAGGTAGTCGAGTCCCGCCCGCTTGAGCTGGGGGCCGAAGTGCCCCCCCGCGTGGGAGTCGAGGAAGGTCCCCGTCAGGGGGGACTTGGTGGCCAGGGCCGACCGCGCCGCCGTCTGGAGCGGGGTCCCGGTGAAGGGGCCCGTCAGGAAGATGAGCGGGTTTTCCGGGGCGAAGGGGTCGTGGTTGATCAGACCCAGGTCCCACATGAGCTTGAGGCCGGCCCCTTTCCCGCCGAGATAGCCTTCCCACAGCTCCGGTGACGGCGTGCCGAACCGGAAAGTGCGCCGGGTCAGGTCGACCTCGAGGAAACGGTTCTTGTAGCCCTTGTACATGGCCCCTCCTTCAACGCCATCGGGCGATGTGGATGAGGTCCGTCAGCATGGAGAAGCCCGTCTCCGTCCGGCCGGCGCCGGCGCCGACGATGGTCACGTCCCCCATGGCCCTCGAGCGGATGGTGATGGCGTTGGTGGCGTTCATCACGCTGGCCAGCGGGTGGCTCAGGGGGATCTCCTGGGGCGACACCGAGGCCTTCACCTCGCCGTCCTCCGTCCAGACCCGCCCGATGAGCTTGAACCGCTTCCCTTCCTCCTTTGCCTTCGCGATGGCCTCCGCCGTGATCCCGGTGATCCCCTCGCAGGGGTAGTCGAAGGGCTTCTTGTCGGCGCCGAAGACCACGTTGGCCAGGATGGTGACCTTGGCCAGGGCGTCCCAGCCCAGGACGTCGGCGTCGGGGACGGCCTCGGCGTACCCCAGTTCCTGGGCCTTCTTCAGGGCGTCTTCGTAAGAGAGCCCCTCCTCCATCCGGGTGAGGATGTAGTTTGTGGTGCCGTTGAGGATGCCGCGGATCTCCTCGATCCCGCTCCCCGCCAGGCACTCGCGGATCAGGTTCAGGGAGGGCGTCCCGCTCATCACGGTCCCCTCGAAGAGGAACTGGACGTCCCGATCGACGGCCAGCGCCTGGAGTTCCGGGTAGTGGAGCGCCAGGGGGCCCTTGTTGGTGGTCACCACGTCCATCCCCCGCTGCATGGCCGCGCGGATGTGGGAGGTGGCGGGCTCGGCGGTCTTGATGTCCGTGTAGGAAGCCTCCAGGAGCACGTCCGCGCTGACCTCGCCGATGAGGGAGAGGGCGTCGCCGCTCCAGGCCTCCGGCCAGTCCTTGAGGTCGCCCCCGCCTTTCACGGTCTCCAGCGCCTTGGCGAGGTCGATGCCGTCCCGGTGGTACACCGAGCCCTTGAGCAGGTCCGCGATGCCGACGCATCGCCACGCGAGGCCGAAATCCCTCTCCAGTTCCTCCCGTTTTTCCAGGAGCAGTTCGGCCAGGCCCTGGCCGACGGTTCCGAACCCGACAAACAGCAGTCTTTTCATGTATCCTCCTCAATACCTGATTTTTTCCCGTGCGGTCAATCCGGCCACCTGCGTAGGATGGCCCCCGGATCACGTCTTCCGAAAACCGGGCATATCCCGGTGTCGGCCTCACGCAAAACCGCATTGTCACCAGGACTCGAAACGAAACCCAAAAGGGCGATACGCTTTTTTCTTTGCGAGGCTCCGCGTCTTGGCGTCTTTGCGAGAGGCCTTCTTCATTTCCTCCCGGCGGCGTTGAGCGCCTGGTCGAGATCGGCGATGATGTCGTCGGGGTGTTCCGCACCCACGCACAACCGGATCAGGTTGCCGGGGATGTGGGCCAGCTTTCGGCCCTCCTCCCCCTGCTGCTGGTGCGTGGAGATGGCCGGGATGGTGGCGACGCTCTTGATGCGCCCCAGGTCCGTGGCCCGCCAGATCCGTTTCAAACCGTCGAAGACCTTCCAGGTCTCCTCCTGCCCGCCCTTGACGCAGAAGGACATCAGGTGGCCGTACCGGTTCACCGGCTTGCCGTACTCCTCGTCGTGCTCCGCGTCCACGAGCCACATGTAGCGGCTCGCCAGTTCGTGGAGCGGGTGGTTTTTCAGGCCCAGGTACTGCACGCTCTCCACCGCGGGGTGCTTCTCGAGCCACTCGGCGACCTTGAGGGTGTTCCGGCTCAGGAAATCCATCCGTTTCCGCAGTGTCCGCAGGTCGTTGAGCGTGAGGACGGCCTGGAGGGGGTGGAGATTCGGGCCGTAGTCCCGGTTGGGGAGGTACTTGGTGTAAAGGGCGAAGTCCGCTTTCAGTTGATCGTTGGGAATGTTGCTGACGAGGCCCTTGCGGGCGATCATGGCGCCGGAGATGCCGAACCCGCTGCAGGCGATGCTCTTGGTGGTGGACTGCACCACGATGTCCGCCCCGTGGCAGATGGGCCGGATCAGGGCCGGCGTGGCCACGGTGCTGTCCACGATCAGCGGGATGTTGTGGCTGTGGGCCAGGTCGGCCACCGCCTGGATGTCGAAGAACCCCAGGGCCGGGTTGCTGGGCAGTTCGCCGTAGAGGAAGCGGGTGTTTTCGTCGATCTTGCTGGCCCACTCGTCCAGGTTGGTGGGGTCGACCACCCAGCGGCACTCGACGTCGCGTTCCTCCATCAGGCGGACGTTGAACTGCTGGAACGTCCCCCCGTAGCACTGGGCGGTGGCGAGGAAGTTCCGGGGCTCGTTGACGTGGTGCTTGGTGTGCACCACGAAGGGCTGCACCGCCGTCATGATGGCAGCCATCCCCGAGGAGGTGGAGCAGGCCGAGGTCTCGCCCTCGAAGCCGTACCCCTCCAGGAGGGCCAGGGTCCACTCGTAGTAGTAGGTGGACGGGTTGGCGATGCGGGAGTAGCACCAGGTGGGGATCAGGTAGGCCAGGGCGGCCGCCATCTCGGCGGAGTCACGGTAGGCCTGGGAGGTGCTCATGAACACGGGCTCGATGATGGCGCCCTGGTAGTCCTCGATGGCCTCTTCCACCGAGTAGACGCCGTGGACGGCGATGGTGTCGAAGCGCCACTTCTTGACCACGTCCTGGATGTAACGCCGGCGCTTCTCGAGGTAGGCATTGTTGGTGTCGATGTAGTGCTGCATTTTCTCGGTCACGATCACGTCGCTCTGCTTGTTCATCTTTCCTCCGGTTCCCTCGGGTTGTGGCCCGGCCCGGCCCGTCGGGGGCGTTCACGTCCGGCGAAAGCGCCCGGGGGCGGACCGATGCGAAGGGTGCGACTCTGGGGGGGGCGGGGTTACCGCGGTCGGGGCCGGGGTGGGGAACTGCCGGAGCACACGAAGGCCCGGTGGCCGTCCGGCGGCCGTTTCACCGCGGGGGAGAAATGGGGACCTCTCATCCAGGGCAGACGGGGACCCGGGGCTTCCGTCCCGGACGAACCGAGCGGTACGTGGATGGCCGGGTCCTGCATAGTCTTCCAAGGCTTCGACAAACTGCACCTTCATTATATCCGGCCCCGGCGGGAATGCAAACGAATTTCCCGGGACGGGTCCCAAAAGCATTGCCCGGTATCGTTCCGGACGCTATAATATCCTTTTCACGCAAGCCTTGCCTTCGGAGGGGCGGCGGGGCGCAGGCGGGATTGGCGGGGGATCGGCATGGACTTCGACAACAGCCAGCGGAAGGAAGACCGGCGGCGCGCCGTGAGGGTGCCGCTCAAGGTCGCCCTGGAAATCGAGGGGGTGGACTTCGCGGGCAACCCGTTCAAGGAGACGGCCACGACCGTGGACGTCAGCCTCACCGGAGCCTGTATCTGCACCACCGCCCGGGTGGCCCCCGGCGCCATCCTCAAGGTCAGCGGCGTCAAGTTCCGTTTCAGCGCCATCGTTTCCGTCCGCGGCGTCTGGATGGACGAGTCGGACGGCATCCAGAAGATGGGCGTGATGTTCCTCGAACGCGACGACAACTGGGTCGTCAAGTGAACGCCCCCCTCTCCGACCCGGACATCCTCGAAGCCTACAATTCCGACGCCCTGGGCTACCGGGGGTCGCCCGAGGGGCTCTACCGCCCCGCGGACGAGGCGGAGGTCGCCGAGATCCTCAGAGACGGCGCCGCGTCCGGCCGGAAGGTGACGCCGACCGCCCTGCGATCCTCCACCACGGGCGGGTGCGTCTGCCACGAGGGCTTCCTGCTCTCCACGGAAAAGCTGTCGGGGGTGGTGGACATCCGCCCCGGCCCGTTGACCGCCGTCGCCCGGCCCGGGGTGAATCTCGGCGAATTCAAGCGGACGCTCGAGGAGAACGGTTTGTTCTTTCCCCCCGACCCCACCAGCGAGAACGACTGCACCCTGGGCGGGGCCGTGGCCACCAACGCTTCCGGGGCGAGGACCCTCAAGTACGGCGCGACGCGGAAATGGGTCCGGCGGATCCGGGCGGTCCTGGCGGACGGGCGGGCCCTGGAACTTCGCGCGGCGTCCGTGGACAAGAACGCCGCGGGGTACTTCGGTTTCCAGGACCCGCTGCAGCTCTTCATCGGCTCCGAGGGGACGCTGGGCGTCATCACGGAGGTGGAGGTGCAGTGTCTTCCCCCCCCCGCGGATTACCTCGCCGTCTTCGCTTTTTTCCCGGGCGAGGCGGACACCCTGCGCGCCGTGACCGCCATCCGCGACGCCCGTTGGCCGGTCCGCTGCCTGGAGTACTTCGACCTTGCCTGTCTGAACCTGCTGCGCCGTGAAAAGGCCGCCGCACTGCCCGCCCACCCGGGCGGCATGCTGTTCTTCGAGGAGGAGGTCGCCGAAGGCGGGGCCGAGACGGCCCTCGAGGCCTGGCTGGAGAGGCTCGAGGGCCTCGGGGCCGTCGTCGACGACACCGTCGTGGGCGACACCCGCGCGCGGAAGCAGCAGATGCGGGACTTTCGCCACGCCATCCCGTCCGGTCTCAACGAGCAGGGGATTCGCTACCGGGACCGGGGCGGGCGGAAGCTCTCGACCGACTGGGCGGTGGATTACCGCCTGCTCCCGGACGTCGTCCCGGCCGTGCGGGGCATGTGCGCCGCGGAGGGCCTGGGCGAGGTCTTCTGCTTCGGCCACCTCGGGAACGGGCACCCCCACTTCAACCTTCTCGCCCCCGACGAAACCGCCCTCCGTGCGGCCCGAAGGGCCGTCCACGCCATGTGCCGGCACGTGTGCGGCCTGGGGGGAACGATCAGTGCCGAGCATGGCATCGGGAAAACCAAGAAGGAATTCCTGGCCTACATGTATCCCCCCGTCGTCCTGGAATGGATGCGCGCCTTCAAGCGGGCGGCGGACCCGCGGGGCGTTCTCGCGCCGGGAAACCTGTTCGACTGACCCCTCACATCACGGGCACCGCGGTCTTGCGAAGGTTCTCGCGCTCCGCGGCGGGGGCGTAGCGTCGGAAGGTGGAGTGTTTCGGCCGCCGGGGATGCCCGTCCCGGTCGAAAGTCTCCCGGCGGGCCAGGCGTCGCTCGAGGCGGAGCAGTTCCCCGGTGATCCACTCCCGTTCGTCGGCGGCAGCGCTCTTGAGGGCCAGCGTGTTCTGGGCGGTGAAGCCGGCCTTGTCCCCCAGCTCCACGCAGAGACGGGCCATGTTCAGCCTCGCCTCGGCGGGCGTCTCGATCTCCCAGGGGTTGCCGTACTGGAAACCGAGGAGATAGTGGTTGAGCGCCCGGCGGAAGACGGCGTACCGCTCCCCGCCGACGCAATGCTCGCTGCCGATGGCATAGAAACACTCTCCCAGCAGGAGGTGGGTGCTCCCGAAGAGGGGGTCGAGCTGCAGGGAGCCCTGGAGGATGACCATCGCGCGCTCGGGTTGCTGGAGGACCCGGATGTAGAGTTTTGCCCGGTTGTTGCGGTAGATGGGGTTGTAGGGGGCCAGGCGGACCGACTCCAGGTAGTACCGGTCCGCCTTGTCGGCGTAGACCTGCACCGCACCCGGCCAGACCGCCTCCGCGGCCCGCCACTGGTAGAGATCGGCCAGGGTCAGGGTGTAGGTCGCCCGCCAGGGGCAGTGGAAGAGCGCGAGGCCGAGGTAGTGCTCCGCCTCGATGGCCAGTTTGTCCGCCAGGGTCGGGGACGTGGCGGCCATGGCCTTGCGTTGGTAATACCGGCCGAGGTTGGCCGCGTAGACCGGCTCCTCGCGGGCGAGGAGGTGCGCCCGCATCCCCGCGGCGACGGAGAGGTCCCAGGACTGCCGACCGGCGGCGAATTCCGCCTCCTGGGCGAACCGGTCCGCGGTGGTCCCCTGGAAGCCGGCGAACCAGGCCGCAATGACCGCCACCGCGATCAACCCGCCCGCCAGGGACCCGGGGATCGCGTCCGTGACGTGGCCGGCGGGGGGCGCCGAGCTTCGGGACCTGAGCCGGATGGCCACCAGGACGACGATCACGGCGAAACCGGCGATGACGACCCCCAGGACGTTCCCAACGGCCCCAGCCCGCGCCACGCGGGCTGCCGGAGGATCCAGGGGGAGCCGCGTGCTGGCGGACTGCAGCCAGGCCACCCACATCCCGAAAAAGGCCAACGGCACGGTGAACACGGCCAGCATCGCGAATTGACGACGCAGGGTGCGGCGCCACCCCCCGGCGCCGCGGCCGGTGGCGGCCACGGCCAGGGCCGACCAGAGCAGGGTCACGGCCAGGATGATGCCGGCAGGGCCGGACAGGATGCGGATGAACTGGCGGAAAAGGCCGGTCGGCGGGTAGGGGATGGACGACAGGCTGAAGAACAGGGAGAAGGCCGTCACGGAACCCGTGAGGGCGATCCAGACGGTGTCGGGCGGCGTTTCCTCCTCCGGGGGGTGTGCGCCGTGTTCCGGCCCGGTGTGGCGAAAACACGCCGGGGCTGCGACGAGGAGACCGGAGAAGACCCAGAACCACAAGGTGGTGGTCACCGTGGAAAACCCGAACTGGGTCTCGACGAAAAAGCCGATCACCCCCCCGAAGAGGAAGACGACGGTCAGGTCCTGCTCGACCGGGGGGTGGGGCGGCGGGTGGAGGCGCCGGGCGAAGAGGAACAGGTAAAGCAGGATCCCCGCGACCAGGCCGCCGGACGTTCCCAGCATCCCGTATTCCGGCCCCCGGAGCAGGCTCAGGAGGAGGCCGCCGCCGATCCCGGCCCCGATGGTGTAGAGCAGGAACCTCCGACGGTGCCGCCGGGTCGGGCTCAGGCCCAGCTGGTGCACCCCGAAGGAGAAAAGGGCGAGGAACAGGCCGAGTTGCGCCAGGAGGCCGACCCACCCCCGACAGGCCAGCGCCTCCCACGACTCGTTGTGGCAGCGGTCGATCATGGCCGCCCGGGACTCCAGCCGGCCCAGTTCCGGGGAGTAGTACCGGTCGAAGACCAGCTGGACCGTTTCGGGGCCGTAACCCAGCAGCGGCCGCAGCCGGGTGAAGCGGTCGGGGTTCCCCTCGGCGTCGCTCAGGGTGCTCCAGTTCACCGCCATCCGGGCCAGCCCCCTCCAGATGAGCAACCGGACGCGGCTGTTCCCCTCCTCGGCATCCAGGAGACGGAAGAGGTGGGAAACGTGGTGGGGGACCTGGACCTTGTCCAGGGCCCGCTGCCCCACCATCATCATGCCCGCCGCCAGGGCGGGGACGCCGACGAGCACCACCGCCGCGCGGACTTTCCCGCGCTGGAGGAGGAGGAGGATCCCGATCACCAGCAGGGCGGCGAACAGGGCCAGGAAGGGGCCCCGGCTGCCGCTCAGCAGGAGGGCGGTCAACTGGAGCAGCGCGGCGATGCCGAAGAGGGACACCCTGGCGACCCTCCCGCCGCCCTGCCAGCCGTGGGACATCACGTCCCGGGCCGCCAGCCAGAGCTGCCGCAGCGTGACCATGAACGTCAGGAGGATGAAACTTCCCAGGAAGATGGGGTTTCCAAGGGTGGAGCCCACTCTCCCGTTGAAGTAGTTGGACCACTTGACCGCGTCGAACCCCGCGCGCTGGCAGATGGCGTACACGGCCACGGGGACGGAAACCGCCACCATCGCGAGGAGGACCCGTTCCATCTGGGGCCGGGTGGTCACGAAGACCCGGATGAGTACGAAGAAGCACATCCCCGACAGCACCGTGAGGAGTCCCCCGCCGCGGTCGTAGGGGCCGAAGAAGCTCGTGGAAGGGGAGAGCGAGAAGAGGGTGGACAGGGTCAGGGAAAACAGGTAGAACCCGATCGCCCCGAGGATGCCCCGGGTGGCGGCCTGGTCGAGGGAGTCGCCCTTGCGCGCGGGGTCGTGGGGGTGGGGGGACGTCCACCTCGCCCAGAGGTAACCCGCGAGGCAGGCGGCCGCCACGAAGGCGAACCCGCGGAGCAGCGCGGACCGGTCGGGATCGAAACAGCGCTTGGAGTAAGGGTTGAAGAAGACCGGGACCAGGCAGACGGTGCTCAGGAGAACGGCTTCCGCCAGGGCGCGCAGGCTCCGGGTGCTCGCGGCGGGGAGGAGCTTCATGGGGCACCGGGGGGGAGGCCGCCGACGAAGAGCCGGGGGATGGCCACCGCGGCCCCCTATTTCGAGAAGGTGCCCGTCAGGAGGGCCCGGCCCTTCTCATGCCCCTGCAGGTGCTTGTCGACGTCGCTCCGCAGGGCTTTCCCGGGATCGAGGGGAAGTTTGGGCGTGTCCAGGGCGATCAGGGTGAACATGTAGCGGTGGGTCCCCGAGGGCGGGGAGGGCCCGTCCCAGCCGATGAGGCCGAAGTCGTTGAGCCCCTGGGCGCCGCCGCACATCATCAGGCCGGTCTTCGGTTGGCCCTCCTCCAGCCTGCCGATCGCGGGGGGGATGTCCCAGGCCAGCCAGTGCGTGAAGTTGCCGCCCGGGGCGTCGGGGTCGTGGCAGATGAGCACCAGCGACTGCGTCCCCTCGGGGACCTTGCTCCAGGCCAGGGGCGGGGTCTTGTTCCCCCCCTCGAGGGAGTAGAGGGCCGGCATGGGGCTGTCGTCGGCGAATGCCGGGCTGGTGAGGGAGAAACCCGACCCGGACGGAGCGCCCCCCTGGCTCCCCGCCCGATCCTTCGTGCAGGAAACGGCGCACAGGAGGATCGCGAAAGACGACAGAGCCACAGCGAAACGCTTCATGAAAGCACCTCCGGACAGGTTGAACCGATTGTATCCCGCGGTGCGGGGAGTGTCAAGGAATTCGAAATTTCCCACGACAAACGGCATTTCTTCAGGTAAAATCGCCCCTCCAGTCCGCTGAAAATCACCAGGAGGATCCCATGACTGACAAGCCTCGCAAGCGATGGAACCCGCAGACCGTGATCTTCGAGAAGGGCTACAACCCCCAGTGGTCGGAAGGGGCGGCCATCCCGCCGGTCTTCCGGACCTCCACCTTCGTGTTCAAGTCCGCCGAGGAAGGCAAGCGGGCTTTCGCCATCGCCTACGGGATGGAACAGCCCCGGAAGGGGGAGACCCCCTCCCTCATCTACACCCGGGTGAACAACCCCAACTCCGAGATGGTGGAGGACAAGATTTCGGCATGGGACAACACCGAGGCCGCCGCCCTGTTCTCCTCGGGCATGGGGGCCATCTCCGGCACCTGCCTGGCCCTGCTGCGCCCCGGCGACACCATCGCCTTCTCGGACCCCCTCTACGGCGGCACCGAGTACCTCTTCCGAAAGATGCTCCCCAACTATAACATCCGGGCCGTGCCGTTCCCCGCCGGCAGCCGCCGGGAGGTCATCGAGGACCTCGTGAAAAAAGACCCGACGGTGAAGATGATCTACATCGAGTCGCCGGCGAACCCCACCATCGTGCTGACCGACATCGGCGCCGCCCGCAAGGTGGCTCTCAAGTACAGCACTCCGGAGCGAAAAATCGTGCTGGCGGTGGACAACACGTTCATGGGGCCCATCTTCTGCTGTCCGGCCGCCTTCGGCGCCGACCTGTGCATCTACTCCGCCACCAAGTTCATCGGCGGTCACTCCGACCTGGTGGCCGGCCTGGTGCTGGGGTCGAAGGAATTGATCGGCCAGGTCAAAGCGGTCCGCACCATCCTGGGGTCCAACTCCGACCCCGACACCGCCTGGCTGATCCTCCGCAGCCTGGGCACCCTCCAGCTCCGCATGGAAAAGCAGCAGGAAAACGCCGTGGAAGTGGCCCGTTACCTGAAGGATCACAAACGGGTGCAACGGGTGGCCTACCCCGGTTTCCCCGAGATGGGCGACTACCAGGTGGAGCTGTTCCGGAGCCAGTGCACCGGCACCGGGTCCCTCATCTCCTTCTGGATCGAGGGGGGCGAGCCCGAGGCCTTCGCCATCCTGAACCGGCTGAAGCTCATGAAGCTGGCGGTGAGCCTCGGCGGCATCGAGACCCTCATCGAGCACCCCTATTCCATGACCCACGCCGACATGTCCGACGAGGAGAAGGTCCACGCGGGGATCACCCCCAACATGATCCGCCTCTCGGTGGGCCTCGAAGCCCCCGAGGACCTCATCGCCGACCTCGAGCAAGCCATGCGGTGAGCTTCGTAACCCTCGCTGACAACACAGGCGTCCCGGCGGTGTCCGCGTTTTCTTGGCGGGCTTGGCGCCTTGGCGAGAGCCATTCCGGATGGTCATCCCGCAAGGCCGCCAAGGCCGCAAAGCCGGACGAACAGGCTCGCGGCAGCCGATCTTCACGCAGCCGAAGCGAAAAGTCAGGGGCATTGAACTGAAGCCCGCACCACGGCCGCGGCGAAGAGGGTTACACCAGCGCGTCGGCGACGATCTCGCCGAGGGACTTGACGGTGACGCCGAGCTTGTATTCCTTGTTCAGGTCCATGAGCTGGTCGATGCAGTTGTGACAGGGGGCCGCCACGATCTTCGCGCCGGTCCGGGCGATCTGGTCGGCCTTGACCTTCCCGGCCTTCAGGCGGCGTTTCGCGAAGCGGCTCATGGCGAGCTGGCCGCCGCCCCCGCCGCAGCAGAAGTTCTGGTCTCGGTTGGGGGTCATCTCCACGAAGTCGGCCACGGCGCGGCGCAGGACCTCGCGCTGAGGCTCCGTCACGCCGCCGTGGCGCACCAGGTTGCACGGGTCGTGGAGGGTGACGCGCTGGGGGACGCGCGAGGGGTCCACCCGGATTTTCCCGTCGCGGAGGTAGTCCCACAACAGCTCGACGAAGCTGATCACTTCGAAGCCGTATCTCTCCCGCAGCCACTCGGGGGCTTCCCAGCGGTTGGCGGCGAAGCCGTGCCCGCACTCGCCCAGGACCAGGACCTTCGCCCCCAGCCGCCGCATGGTGTCCGCCAGGTGCCCCGAGATCGTCCCGGCGGCCACGTCGTCGCCGCTGAACAGCCCGTAGTTCGTGACGTCGTAGTAGTCCCGGGAGAGGGTCCAGTTCTCCCCGGCCGCGTGGAAGATCCGGGCGGCCGCCAGGAGGGAGAGGGGGAAGAACTTGGGCTCCCGGGGGTTGACCGTGTAGAGCACCCGCGCCCCTTCCGCGTCGAAGGGGATCCGGGCCCCGGGGTCGCCGCTCTCGCCCCGCAGTTCCTCCTCGAGCCACTCCACGGTCTCGATCCACTCCTCGCGGGTGATCCCCATGTTGTTGCCCACGTTCACCGCCAGGTCCACCGTGGACTGCAGGTCGGAGGGGACGAGCCCCCTGGCCGCCAGGGCGCCCCGGGCCGCCCGGACAATGGCGGGGATCTGGATGCCCACCGAGCAGTTGAGGGAGCAGCGCCCGCAGAGGGTGCACCGCCCGAAGAGGGAGTCCACCCACTCGGCCACGAGGCCCGGGTCCAGCGTCTTCGCGCCGGTCAGCGCGGGGAACAGCCTGCCGGCGAGGGTGAAGTGGCGGCGGAAGACCCGCCCCGCCAGGTCGAGTTTCCACCCGGGGACGGCCTCGATCTCGTCGTGGGTCAGGGCGTAGTGGCAGCTCTCGGCGCAGAGCCCGCAGTGGACGCAGGCGTTGAGGCCGGCCGCCTTCCCGGCGTCCAGCTTGTCGAAGAAGGCCTGAAGGATGACCTTCACGTCCTCCCGGGTGAGTTCCGGGGCAGGGGGCGTGACCGAAGGGGATTCGCTCATGGGTTCACCTGCGGGCCGGGGGCGGGGGACGGCTTCGGCGGGTAGACCCCGCGGCGCCCGAAGAACGCGCCCAGGGTCAGCCGCGAAACGAAGAAGTAGGCACAATGTCGGATCTTGCCCAAGGGAGCGTACAGGAACAGAACAATGGCGGCGATCCCCGCCGGGGTGCCCCAGGCCGGGTCGACGGAGGCCAGGAGGCAGCCGGCCAGGAAGAGGTCCACCAGGAAGTTGGACAGGAAGTCGTCAGGCACGCTCAAACGCCGTGTCCCCGGGGTGACCACCCGCTTGACCAGGAGCCCCAGGCCGGCGGCCAGCGCGGCCAGGACGACCCACCCGGCGGCCCGGGCGGCGACGGCGGGCACGGGGACGCGGAAGAGGCCGAGGAAAAGGCCCAGCAGGGCCAGGAAGATGCCGCCGTGGTAGAGCACCCCGGCCAGGTAGACGAGGGCGTGGTCCCGCGCGCTCTCCTTGTGCCTGGGCAGCATCCCGGCGGTGAAGAAGAAGCGCACGCCCTCCCCCGCCTTCCCGGCGGCCCGGGCAAAGGGCTCACGCCGTCCGAACGCCGCCGTCCGGCGCAGGGAAAGACCCAGCCCCGCCGCCCCGACGAGGGCGGACACCAGGACGCCGATCTCGAGGAAGGACCAGGCGGGCACGGACCGTCACACGCAGCCGTCGGGCTTGGGGAGGCCGGCGACCTTGCAGGCCCCCTTGGCGGGACCCGACGGGAAGAGTTCGTAGATGCGGCGCAGGGGCAGCCCCGTGGTCTTGCAGATCAGCCGCACCATGGGGGCCAGCTGCTTCTCGAGGTAGTGGGACCGGATCAGCCGCACGACGGCCCAGTGCTCGTCGGTGAGGGTCTCGAGCCCTTCCTGGTTTCGGGCCAGCGCCAGCGCCACCCCGTCGTCCCACTCCTCGGGGCGGACCAGGAAACCGTCCTCGTTCAGTTCCAGCGTCTTTCCGTCGCAGTTGAGTTCAGGCATGTCGACCTCGCCTCACGAAATGCCGCGACTATACCCCACCCCATGCCGGCCGCGCAACCCCCGAAGTGGTGACACAAGCGGAAGTTTGACGCGGTCGAAAAAAGTACCATTACCCTCCGGGTGATGGCTCAAACAAAGGTCTTACAGACACTTTTCCGCTCGTTTTCCGACTGTTTGCGGGTGCATCAGGCTTGGCGTCTTCGCGTCTTGGCGTGAGGCGGAACCGTAACATGGCCAGCCAATTGCGGCATGAGTCCGGGCCTCGGTCCCGAGCCGGGTCCTCGCCGTCCTTCGGGCCCTTTGGGTCCCTTTGGTCCTTTCGTCCACTCCCGCCCCCCGGTGGCGGCGAGGGCGACAAAACCAAAGCGGCAGTTCGAAGCCTCGCTGCAGTCCAAGGGCAGCTCGAAGACGCGCTGCCGCTTTCCGGGAATGGGGGCACGCTCCCGTGCGCCGGGGGCGGGGGTTGACAAAGGGAGCTTCAGCTTTTCACCAGCTTGTCCAGGCCGGCGATCAGGAGGACCTTCTGCACGTCGGGACTGGGGTTGACGATGGCGAAGCCGGTCCCGGAACGTTCCTTCGCCGTCTGGATGCACAGCCGGAGGAAACTCGACGAGACGTAGAAGACCGCGGCCAGGTCGAACGCCACTGCCCCGGGGGCCCGCCGGACGCGATTTGCCAGGCCGGTCTCGAAGGACTGGCAGGCCAGGGTGTCCAGCTTGCCGCTGAAAACGCACCGGAGGCCGGCGCCGGATTCCTCGTATTCCACCATGGTTCCTCCTCGTCACTCGTTCTTCCGCCAGACGCGCTCCACCTCGGACGCGTCCACCGAATCGTCCAGGAAACGCTCCCGGTCAAAGGCGAACAGCCGCCGGTTGGGCCGGCGCCGGGCGATGCGCTGGATGTTCAGCAGGTGGCCGGCGGAGACGTCGCCGGTGGCGACGCATTTCCCGCCGATCCCGCACATGAGGGCCAGCGAGGGGTCCAGGCTGTTGTAAACGCAGCCCGTCCCGCCCTGGGCGGCCGGGGTGTTGACCAGGATCCGCCCCGCGTTCATGAGGGCCGCGAAGCGCCGGATGCAGGACTCGTCGTTGGAGAAGATCACGGCCGTGCGGGCCGCATCCCCCCGGCCGCCCAGGCCGATGCACAGGTTGAGGGCTTGCTCGAAGTCCTCGGCCTCGAAGCAGGCCAGGATCGGCGCCGGGATCGCGCCGGCGAGCGGGTGCTCCCGGTCGGTCACGGACAGCGGGGCGACCAGGAGCCGGACGTCCCCCGCGGCGGCGATCCCGGCGCGGGCGGCGAGGGTTTTGGCGGGGCGCCCCACGGCGTCGTCGCGCACGCCCCCCCGTTCCCGGTCGAACACCACGGCCTCGAGCCGGGCGATCTCGTCCGGGGAGAGGAAGCGGGCGCCCCGGGCGGCCAGCTCCCCGCGCAGCCGGTCGGCCACCTCCGGCATCGCAACGAGGGCCTGCTCGCTGCAGAAGCCGGCCCCGTGGTCGAAGGTCCGGGACAGGAGGACCTGGTCCGCCGTGAAGGGGATGTCGGCGGTCCGCTCCACCAGGACCGGCACGCCGCCCGTTGCCGTGCCCGCGCCGGGGGGGCCGCAGAGAGCCTGATCGCCGGGGGGCCGGACGTCCCCCCCGGACAGGACCCGGGCCACGGCGGGGTGGCCCGCGAGCGCACGCAGCGCGTCGGGCGTATCCGGGAGCACCCACTGGATGCAGTGTTCGGGGGCGTCCTTCGCCAGGGCGGCCTCGTAGCACAGGCGGGCCGTCTCGAAGCTGCTGCGGACGGCGTCCCGGTGGGCGCAGACGACGACGGGGTTCCGGGTCTTCAGCGCCAGGAGGATGCTGAAGAGCGTGGACGCGGTCGGGCCGGCCGGGGGGATGACGGCCAGGACGGGCCCGACAGGCTGGGCGATTTCCGTGATGCCCGCCGCGTCGTCCTCGCCGAGGACGCCGACGGTTTTCATGGGGCCGATGCGCTCCCAGAGGAGGTGCGTGGCCAGCACATTCTCCATCACCTGGTCTTCCCACTTCCCGATGCCGGTCTCCTCCACGGCCATTTTCGCGAGCCGGACCCGGTGGTTGAAGCCCACGCGACAGACCGTCCGGGCGATCCGGTCGGTGTGTTCCTGGTCGAGCTGGCCGAAGACGGCGGCGGCGCACCGCGCGTTGCCCATCACGGCCTGGACGTCGATCCCCATGGTTCCTCCTCGTCGATCTATGTCCGGACACCCCGATGCGTCGGGATCGGTATCGGTCTCGCAATCGGTTTTGCCGTCGCCCTCGAGCCCGGTCCCTGCCGGGGCCGTCCTGAAAGCTCACCTCGTGACGGCGTTTCGGCAAGCCTTTCCAGGTTGAGGTCGATCCATTATCTCACGAGAAGCGCCGCGGGGCAAGGCGACGGTGCAAGGCGCCCCCCCCCCATGAACCTCAAACCGCCCCGCGCGCCGCCAGGAACGCTCTGGGGAGTGCGGCGCGGAGGTCTCACGGAGCGCCGGTGGGAATGTCCTGGGGAGTGCGGCGCGGAGGTCTGACGGAGTGCCGGTGGGAATGTCCTGGGGAGTGCGGCGCGGAGGTCTGACGGAGCGCCGCTTTTTAACAAACCTCAGGAGCAAGGCGCGCAGGCCGCCGGAGCGCCGGCTTTCCGGTTGATCGGGCCGGGGAGAGGGGGGGGGAGCGATGGCGATGGCGATGGCGATACCGATAGCGATACCGATAGCGATGCCGATAGCGATACCGATAGCGATACCGATACCGATACCGATACCGATACCGATGTTGGTGGTGATGACGAGGACAGGGGTCAGGACAGGAAAGGGAGGGCGCCGGGGACGAGACAGAGGGCCTGTACGACCAGGTTGGCGTAGAGGCCGGCCACCAGGTCGTCCGCCATGATCCCGACCCCGCCCGGGAGGCGCTCCGCCTGGGCGGCCGGGCAGGGTTTCCAGATGTCGAAGGCGCGGAACAGCAGGAAGGAGAGCGAGGCGGTTTTCCAGGAAATCACCGGCAGGAGAAGCAGGGCGAGCCACTGGCCTGCCGCTTCGTCGATCACGACCAGGGAGGGGTCCTCCTTCCCTTCCGACCGGGCCACGGTCCCCGCGGCCAGGACGCCCGCCGCGGCGAGGCCGGCGACGGCGGCCCCGAACAGCAGGGGGTTCGCCGTGAAGAAGGGCCGGAGCGGGAGGTAGAGGAGGAGGGCCCCCAGGGACCCGGCGGTCCCGGGGGCCACCGGGCAGTACCCGCAGCCGAAGAACGTGGCGGTGGCATAAGCGGCCGCCCTGGAAACGCGACGCATGGTCGGATACCCTAGTTCACCGCGGTCTCGCGGCCGCGCCGCGGAACCGGTCGAAGACGCTACTGGAACTTGACGGCGGGAGCCTTCTCGGCGCCCTTGTCCGCCTCGAACATCTCGCGGACGGGGAACTTCCCGCTCATGAACATGCTCACGAAGAAGCCACGGACGTAGGTGTTGTACTCCTTCACCGAGGCGTTGTAGTCGTTGCGGGCCTGTTTGATGCGGTTCTCCGTGCCCGCCAGTTCGTCCTGGAGGTTCAGGAAGTTCTGGTTGGCCTTGAGTTCGGGGTAACGCTCCACTGTGACCATGAGCCGGCTCAGGGCGCTGCTCAGCTCGCCCTGGGCCGCCTGGAAGGCCTGCATGGACTTGGCGTCGTTGAGGTCCACCTTCACCTGGGTGGCCGAGGCCCGGGCCTGGATGACCGCCTCGAGGGTGCTCTTCTCGAAGTTCGCCGCCCCCTGGACCGTCGAGACGAGGTTGGGGATCAGGTCGGACCGGCGCTGGTAGGCGGACTGGACGTTGCCGAACTTCTCCTTGGCGCCTTCGTCCAGCTTGACCAGCGTGTTGTACATGCTGACGTAGGAAAAGAACAGAATGAGCACGATGCCTCCCAGCACCGCCAGGACGATCCAGAGAGCTTTCATGTCGCGTTCCTCCTAATTTGAGAATTCAGAAGTCAGAATCCAGAATTCAGAATCCGGAATCCAGTGGGGGAACCCCCCTTGGTCATGGTTTCAAAAACCGGTTGCGTCAGGCAGTCCGTCAGATGAAGCCGCACTCGACCTACGGGACCCTTTTCTAAACAATACCCTCAATCCGAAAATCTCTTCCTTCCCATCCGCATTCCGGATTCTTCTCTCACGCTTTCCCGGCCAGTTCTCTCACCACCGCGATGCAGCGTTCGCAGACGGTGGGGAAGTCCGTGAATTCCCCGACCCGGGGCGAGCGGTTCCAGCACCGCTCGCACTTCGCCCCCGCGGCGGGTTCGACCCGGATCTCCGGGCTGCCGTCCGGCACGTCCGCACTTTCCAGGACGGCCTCCGACACGATCAGGACGTAGCGCAGGTCGGCGGCGAGGGGGGCCAGGAAGGCCGCGTCCCCGGGGGACACCCGGAGGACCACCCGGGCCTCGAGGGAGTTCCCGATCACTCCGGCCTGCCGCAAGGGCTCGGTGGCTTTGCTGACCTGCTCCCGGAGCAGCCACAGCTTTTCCCAGCGCACGAGCAGGGCCTCGTCCGACCACCCCGCGACCTCCGGGGCGCCCGGGAAGTCCGCCAGGTGAACCGACTCGGGGAGGTTGGCGAACTCGCGCATCTTCTGCCAGACCTCCTCGGTGGTGAAGGGCAGCAGGGGGGCCAGCAGGCGAACCATGGTGTGCAGGATGCCCCACAGGGCCGTCTGGGCGCTGCGGCGTTCGGGCGAGCCCGCCGCCGAGGTGTAGAGCCGGTCCTTGAGGATGTCGAAGTACACGGCGGACAGATCGACGGCGCACAAGTTGTAGAGCTGGTGGGAGACCACGTGGAACTCGTAGCGGTCGTAAGCGGCCTCGCACTGGGCTGCGACTTGTGCCAGCCGGGCCAGGGCCCACCGGTCGATCTCACACATCCGGTCCGAGGGGACGACGTGGCGGTCCGGGTCGAAGTTGAACGGGTCCGCGGAAGTTTCGGCCCCCTCTTCCCCGGTCTCGCGGTAGAGGTTGGCCAGCAGGTAGCGCAAGGTGTTCCGGATCTTTCGGTAGGCTTCCTTGAGGCGCTCGAGGATCTCGTCGGAGATGCGCACGTCCTCCTGGTAGTCGCAGGAGCCCACCCAGAGGCGAAGCACCTCGGCCCCCGCGGTTTTGATGACTTCGGCGGGAGCGGTGACGTTGCCGCGGCTCTTGGACATGGCCAGGCCGTCCTTGTCCAGGGTCCAGCCGTGGGAGAGGACCTCCCGGTAGGGCGAGGAACCCCGGCAACCCAGGGAGACCAGGAGGGAGGAGTGGAACCACCCGCGGAACTGGTCGCCGCCCTCCAGGTACATGTCGGACGGCCAGGGGTGCCCCGCGCGGTCGAGGCTGACAGCCTGGTAGCTCACCCCGGAGTCGAACCAGACGTCGAGGATGTCGAATTCCTTCTCGAACTCGTGCCGCCCGCACTTCGGGCAGGTGGTGCCCTCGGGGAGGAGTTCGCCCGCCTTGCGGCGGTACCAGGCGTCGGCGCCCTCCTTCTCGAAGATGTCGGCCACGTGCCGGACGAGGTTGCGGTTCATGAGGACGGCCCCGCAGGCCCGGCAGTAGAAGACGGTGATGGGCGACCCCCAGTACCGCTGCCGGGAGATGCACCAGTCGGGGCGGTTGGCGATCATGTTGAAGATCCGCTCCTCGCCCCAGGCGGGGTACCACTTGACCTTGCGGATCTCCTCCAGCGCCTTCTTCCGGAGGTCGGCGTTCTCCATGGAGATGAACCACTGGGGGGTCGACCGGAAGATCACCGGGTTGTGGCACCGCCAGCAGTGGGGGTAGGAGTGGTCGATGGCGGACCCGTGCAGCAGCACGCCGGACGCCTCCATCAACTGCACGATGTCCGCGTTGGCCTCGAAGACGGTCCGCCCCGCGAAGGGGCCGCCCTCCTCGGTGAAACGCCCTTCGTGGTCCACGGGGCAGAGGGTGGAGAGCCCGTACTTCTGGCCGGTGACGTAGTCCTCCTGGCCGTGGCCGGGCGCGGTGTGGACGCACCCGGTGCCCTGGTCCAGGGTGACGTAGTCCGCCAGGACGATGAGGGATTCCCGGTCGAGGAAGGGGTGGTTGCAGGACTGCCCTTCCAGGACCTCGCCCTTGAAACGGGCGATCACCGTCGCCCCCTCGAGGCCGCAGGCGGAGAGAAAGGCGTTGGCCAGGCCCTCGGCCGCGATGTGGACCTGGCCGCCGGTTTCGAGGGCTACGTAGTCGTAATCCGGGTGGAAGGCGATGGCCAGGTTGGCGGGCAGCGTCCAGGGGGTGGTGGTCCAGATGACCACGCCCACGGCCTTCCCGGCCAGCTCCGGGACGACCCGGGAGAAGTCGGTCCGGGCCGGGAAGCGGACGTACACCGAGGGGGAGGTGTGGTTTTCGTACTCCACCTCGGCTTCCGCCAGGGCCGTCTGGCAGGAGAGGCACCAGAGGACGGGCTTGGACCCCTTGTACACGCTGCCCATCCCGACGAAGTCGCCGAAGACCCGGGCGATGGTGGCCTCGTAGGCGTACGCCATGGTCTGGTAAGGGTTCTCCCAATCGCCGAAAACGCCCAGGCGCTTGAACTGCTCCCGCTGGATGGCGACGAAGCGCTTCGCGTATTCCCGGCACTGGCCGCGGAATTCCACGACGTCCATCTTCTTGCGGTCGAACCCGAGCTCCGCCTCCACCTTCTTCTCGATGGGGAGGCCGTGACAGTCCCAGCCGGGGACGTAGGGGGAGTAGTAACCCTTCATGGACTTGTACTTGACGATGAAGTCCTTCAGGATCTTGTTCAGGGCGTGGCCGATGTGGATATTGCCGTTGGCGTAGGGCGGCCCGTCGTGAAGGATGTAGGCCGGCCGGTCGAGGTTCTTCTGCAGGATGCGGTGGTACAGGTCCATCCCCTCCCAGAACGCGAGCATTCTCGGTTCGTTCTGCGCGAGGTTCGCCTGCATCTTGAACCGGGTCCGGGGCAGGTTGACGGAATCCTTGACGTTGAATGGGGTGCTCATGCGCATGCTCCTTGGCGCTCCCAAAATGACGGGGTGGCACTATACCGGATTTTCCGGGAAAAGTAAACGAAGGCGTTTACGCTTGCGGGTTCCCCGCGCCCGGAGGCGGGGAAACCCGCGAGCGTAAACGGGGTCACTCCACGTTGACGACGAAGCAGCGGAGCGCCTTGTCGTAGAACGTCTGCCCGTAGCGGCCCCACACCCCCAGGAGGAAACCGAAGCCCAGGGTGCCGACGCGCAGCAGGGTCCGGAAGAGGGCCGGCAAAATGCCGATCCGGTGCCCCTTCATGTTGACGACCATGATCTGCGAGAGTTTCTTCCCGGGTGTTGCGCCGAACTTGCCTTCCGACACGGCCAGAAGGAGGATCGGAAGGATGGCCCCGAGGCAGCAGTGGCCGACCGTCCCCCAGTCCGCGACGGCCAGGGTGGCGCCCAGGTATCCCAGGCCTTCCAGGGCCGCCAGGATGGGGAGGTCGATGCAGAAAGCCTTCATCCGGTCCGTGGGCGAGGCGGGGGTGTAGAGCCCGTCGGCGTCCTTGTCCAGCGGGACGCTGTGTTTCTTCTTCTTCACGGCCTCCTGGAAGTAGGGGACCGTGTTCACCGGCATCCAGCGGGCGTCCCCCTTGCGGACCTGGTCCGACTCGATCACCGAGCCGCCCAGGATCCACTCCTCGATGGTGACGATGTTCAGGTCCGTGTAGACGTCGCTGCCGATCTTCACCGACCAGACCGGTTCCTCCCAGTACGGGGCTTTGGTTTCCTCCTTGGCCTTGCCCTTCTCGGGGCCGCCGCCCTCTTCCGCGGCCGGGGCGGGGGCGGCCTCCGGTCCGTGCGCCTTCGGGCGGGGGTCCTCTTTCAGGCGGATCTCGAATTGCCCCTCCTCCGACGGCTGGTAGTCGTCGAAGGACAGGGAGTCCACCTGTTCGGCGAAACAGCTGGGGCAGACCTTTTCGGACCCGACGTCCGCGCCGCAGACGTGGCACACCTTGGTGCCCGAGACGCCCTGGGTCAGTTCCCGGAGGATCCCGTCGTCCTCCACGCCCGCGTCCTCCGACAGTTTGGCCGGGGCGTTCTCGTCGGGGGCGGCGGCGGCGGAGGGCTCGACCGGCAGGATCTCCTTGAAGAAGTCCTCGTCCAGGTCGATGCCGGCGGGCGGGACGTACGGCCCCCTGGCCGGTCCCGCGGCGGCCCGGGCGGGCGGCGGGGCGGCCTCGGCCGCGGCCGGGGCGGAGATCCCGAGTTCGTCGGCGATGCCGGCATAGTCGATCTCGCCCGCCTTCACGTTCGCGGGGGTCCCGGCATCGACGGGCTCGGGCGAGGAAATCCCGAGTTCGTCCGCGAGACCGGCGTAGTCGATGTCCGCGACGCTCTCCTTCGGGGCCTGCGGCGGCGGGGCGGGTTTCGCCGGCGCGGGGACGGGCTCGGACACGATGCCCAGGATGCTGTCGATGTCCAGGTCGATGGAGGCCACCTGCCCCGTTTCCGAGAGGGAGCGGGGGGACTTCACCGGCCCCGTGGACGAGCGCAGCTCGCCGGTCGTGGAGTCCCGGGTGCGGATCTCGCCGGTGAGGGAGAGCAATACGTCGCCGGTCTTCCCGGACCGCTCCGCCTCCTCCTCGAGGTAGCGCTTGAGGTTGAGGTCCAGCCCTGCGGGCGTCTCCACCTGGAGGAGGTTGGAACAGGCGGGGCAGCGGGCCTTGGTGGGCTTGTCGGGCAGCTTGGTGATGTTGATCCAGAGGAACTTCTTGCACGTGTTGCACCGGAAGGGGAGCTTGTCCTTCACCAGGGAGATGAGGGAGCGCACGTGGGCGTCCACCATGGTCTGGTTCTCCAGGGTGAGGATGGGTTTCCCCGTCAGGAAGTGGAACATCTCCTCGCCCATGGAAAAAACCCGGCCGGCCTTGATGATCTCCAGGGCGGTGTGCCGAACGTTCTGGTCCACGTTCTTGCTGGGGAAGCGGAACTCGTTGGGCGAGAGGGAGGAGAAGGGCATCCGGATCAGCTTGGGGAAGCCGACCACCCCGAGGTCCAGGAAACGCTCGCCCGTCACGGGGTCGCCCTTGATGTGGGCCTCGATGAAGATCATGTTGACGTAGGGGATGTCGATGCGCTTGTCGACCCGCAGCTCGTTCGGACGGGGGCTGACCCACCGGCAGTGGTGGATCTGAAGCGAGAAGCCGGGGGGGATGGTCCGGGTCTTGATCAGGTACACTTTTGTATTGAGTAACTCTGGATCCATGGTGGTCTCCGCGCCAGAATATGGGTTGCACTATAGCACGAGGCCGGAAGGACGGCAAAGGGATTTTGACAAAGTGGGGCGAGGGGCAATTACCCCCTTGACAAGAACCGGTCATTCTGGTAACGTTCGCAGGCTCCGGCGTCGATTGCCATCGGCGGGACCGGGCCCAAATACGCGAAAGGAGTCAGAACGTGCCCACAATCAATCAATTGGTAAGGCATAGCCGGGAAAAGGTGAAAACGAAGACCAAGGCGCCCGCCCTTCAGGACTGCCCGCAGCGGCGGGGCGTGTGCACGCGCGTGTACACCACCACGCCCAAGAAGCCCAACTCGGCCTTGCGCAAGGTGGCCCGCGTGCGCCTCACCAACGGTATCGAGATCACCACCTACATTCCCGGCGAGGGGCACTCTCTGCAGGAGCACAACATCGTCCTGGTCCGCGGAGGCCGCGTGAAGGACCTCCCCGGCGTCCGCTACCACATCATCCGCGGAACGCTCGACTGCGGCGGCGTCGAGAAACGCAACCAGTCCCGTTCCAAGTACGGCACCAAGCGGCCCAAGAAAGGCGCGGCTGCCGCAGCCAAGAAATAACCGAGGGAGAGAAGGATCATGCCGAGAAGAAGAGAAGTTCCCAAGCGCGCCGTGCAGCCCGACCCGGTCTACAACAGCGAGGTCGTGACGAAGTTCATCAACTGCATGATGACCCGCGGCAAGAAGACCACGGCCGAAGGCATTTTCTACGACGCCATGGAGATCATCGCCAAGAAGATGAAAGACGAGCCCCTCAAGGTGTTCAAGCGCGCCCTCCAGAACGCCAAGCCCCTGATGGAGGTCAAGTCCCGGCGCGTGGGCGGCTCCAACTACCAGGTCCCGGTGGAAGTCCGGTCGGAGCGGCAGCAGTCGCTGGCCATCCGCTGGCTGATCGGCTACTCCCGCGGCCGCGGCGAGAAGACCATGGCCGAACGGCTGGCCGCCGAATTCATGGACGCTTTCAACGAGCGCGGCGCCACCATCAAGAAGCGTGAGGACACCCACAAGATGGCCGAGGCCAACAAGGCCTTCGCCCATTTTCGCTGGTAGTATCCCCCCCAAGCTTGTCGACGATGCGAATGCAGTCCGCGGGCGGACTGCATTCTTTTTGTCCGGAGCCGCCCCTCCCGGCCACGGGTGGGGACCGCTAGCCGGATTGCCCCCCGCGATCAGGAGTGACAGATGGCACGAACGACCTCCCTGGAAAAGACCCGCAACATCGGGATCATGGCCCACATCGACGCGGGCAAGACCACGACCACTGAGCGGATCCTCTTCTACACCGGGATCACCCACCGCATCGGCGAAGTGGACGCCGGCACCGCCACCATGGACTGGATGGTGCAGGAACAGGAGCGCGGCATCACCATCACCTCGGCCGCCACGACCTGCTTCTGGCGTGACCACCGGGTCAACGTCATCGACACCCCCGGCCACGTCGACTTCACCGCGGAGGTGGAGCGTTCCCTGCGGGTCCTGGACGGCGCCGTCGCTGTCTTCTGCGCCGTCGGGGGGGTCCAGCCCCAGTCGGAGACGGTCTGGCGCCAGGCGGACCGCTACGGGGTCCCCCGGATCGCCTTCGTCAACAAGATGGACCGCACCGGCGCCGATTTCGTCAACTGCATGGCCATGATGAAAGCCCGGCTCGACGCCCGGCCCCTCGCCATCCAGCTCCCCATCGGCCGGGAGGACACCTTCCGCGGCGTGATCGACCTCGTCCGGATGAAGGCCGCCTTCTACGAGGGGGACAGCCTGGGCGCCCGCTACGACGTCCGCGACATCCCCGAGGAGCTGCGCGAGGAGGCCGAGACCTACCGGGAGCGCCTCCTGGAGACCGCCGTGGAGATGGACGAGGCCGTCATGGAGCGGTACCTCGAGGGCGGCGAGATCGGCGAGGCCGAGTTGACGGAGTGCATTCGGAAGGGGACCCTGGCGATGAAGTTCGTCCCGGTCACCTGCGGCGCCTCGTTCAAGAACAAGGGGGTCCAGTTCCTGCTGGACGCCGTGGTGGACTACCTCCCCTCCCCCCTGGACATCCCGCCCGTGTCGGGCACCGACGACCGGGGCGCGACCACGGCGCGGCGGCCGTCCGACGACGAGCCCTTCTCCGCCCTCGTCTTCAAGATCATGACGGACCCCTACGTGGGCTCCCTGGCCTTCTTCCGCGTCTACAGCGGCCGGGTGGCCTCGGGGACGTCGGTGTACAACCCGGCCCGGCGCGCCAACGAGCGCATCGGCCGCCTCCTGAAGATGCACGCCAACAAGCGCGAGGAGATCGAGGAGGTCTGGGCGGGGGACATCGCCGCCGCCGTGGGCCTCAAGAACGTGCGGACGGGCGACACCGTCTGCGACCGGCAGGCGCCCGTGATCCTGGAGTCCATCGATTTCCCCGCCCCGGTCATCGCCGTGGCCATCGAGCCCCGGACCCAGGCCGACATGGACCGGATGGGCTCCGCCCTCAACAAGCTCTCCGCCGAGGACCCCACCTTCAAGGTGAAGGTGGACGAGGAGACCGGGCAGACCATCATCGCGGGCATGGGTGAACTTCACCTCGAGATCATCGTGGATCGCCTCCAGCGCGAGTTCTCCGTGGACGCCCGCGTCGGGCGCCCCCAGGTGGCCCTCCGGGAGACCCTCACCCGCTCCGTGGACGCCGAGGGGCGTTTCGTCCGGCAGACGGGCGGGCACGGCCAGTACGGGCACGTGAAGCTTCGCCTGGAGCCCCTGGAACCCGGGTCCGGCTTCGTTTTCGAGAACCGGGTCGTGGGCGGGGCCATCCCCCGGGAGTACATCCCGGCCGTGGAGAAGGGCATCCGGGACGCCATGGAGACGGGCATCCTGGCCGGGTACGAGATGGTGGACCTGAAGGTCTCCCTCCTCGACGGCACCTACCACGAGGTGGACTCCTCGGAAATGGCGTTCAAGATCGCCGGATCCATGGGGTTCAAGGAGGGCGCCCGCCGCGCGGGGCCCATCCTGCTCGAGCCCATCATGAAGGTGGAGGTGGTGACGCCCGACGAGTACATGGGCGACGTCATGGGGAACCTGAACGCCCGCCGGGGCCGGATCGCCAACCTCGAGCACCGCGGCAGCACCCAGGTCATCACGGCGAGGGTGCCCCTCGGCGAGATGTTCGGGTACGCCACCGACCTGCGCTCGCTGACCCAGGGCCGCGCCACCTACACCATGCACTTCGCCTGCTACGAGCCCGTGCCGCAGCACCTGGCCAAGGACCTCGTCGAGGGCAACCGGTCGTCCTGAGGATGGACGCCCGAAACCACGGATGAGCACGGATAAACACGGATCAGACCGCGGACAAAACGAAATACACGGAAATTGAACCACGAACCACACGAACCACACGAACCGGGCCTCTCGCCGGGGGATTGTGCCGGGCGGGAACGGGGAGAATGCGACCCAACGGCTGGAGGTTTTTCACCCCCATCGAAGGCACGGGCTGATCGCCGACCCCATCCTGTTCATTCCTGTTCGATTCTGGCCCGCGCGCTCCTTTGGGCCGCCGGCTGGCTCTGCGTCGTCCTGGGGGCCCTGGGGGTCTTCCTGCCCCTCCTCCCCACCACCCCGTTCCTCCTCCTGGCCGCCGCCTGTTTCCTGCGCACCGCACCCCGGAGCCATCGTTGGCTCCTCGAGAGCCGGCACCTGGGGAAGTTCATACGGAACTACCGGGATTACCACGGCATCTCCCGGGGCGCCCGGCTTTTTCTCCTGGCCGCGCTCTGGCTTTCCCTGGGCGCCACCGTCGCCCTCGCCACCCTGCCGGGGTGGGCCCGGGCCCTTCTTGCCGGCGTCGGGGTCGCCGTGACGGTCCACCTCGTCAAACTCCGCACCATCTCCCGGAGAAAAACAGGTGGCCCGGGGGGGATTCCGGGTTAAAATATCCGACCGGTCGGCCGGCCTTCGACGGCGGCGAACCGGGCAGTGACCGGGGGAGAGTGCCTATGCGGATCGACTTGACGGGAAAGACCGCGCTGGTCACGGGGGCTTCCCGCGGCATCGGGAAGGCCTGCGCGCTGGCCCTGGCAGAAGCGGGGGCCCACGTGATGGTCAACTATCGCAAATCGGCCGATCAGGCCGCGGCGGTTCGGGACGAGATCGTCCGGAAGGGCGGTTTCGCCGAGGTGTTCGAGGCGGACGTCTCCGAACCGGAACCCGTCGACGACCTCTTCCAGCGGCTGTCGGACTGGCGGGGCCGCCTGGACATCCTGGTCTACAACGCCGGGATCATCCGGGACAGCCTGCTCGGCGCCATGGGGATCGTGGACTGGGACCGCGTGCTCTCGGTCAACCTGCGGGGCGCCTTCCTCTGCGCGCGCGCCGCCGCGGCCTACATGGTGCCGCGGCACGCCGGGAAGATCGTCAACGTGGCGTCCGTCACCGCGGTGCAGTGCGTGCGGGGGCAGGCCAACTACGCCGCGTCCAAGGGCGGCCTGGTCTCCTTCACCCGCGCCTGCGCGGTGGAGTTGGCCCCCAAGGGGATCCAGGTCAACGCCGTGCTCCCCGGGATGATCGTCACCGACATGAGCGCCCGGGCCCGGCAGCGGGCCGGCGACGAGATCCTCAAGCGGATCCCCCTGGGGCGCTTCGGCGAGCCGGAGGACGTGGCCCGCACCGTGGTCTTCCTCGCCTCCCCCCTGGCCGACTACATCACCGGCCAGGCCCTGGGGATCGACGGGGGAATGAGTGTGGGGGGATAGCCTATAGCCTACAGCCTTCCTTGGAGGTTGCCGTGAGATTCCTTCTGGTCGACCGGATTGTCGAGTGCGTGCCCGGGCAGCACATCGTCGGGGTGAAAAACGTGGCCATGAGCGAGGACGTCCTGGAGTTCCACTTCCCGGGCAACCCCGTCATGCCGGGGATGCTCCTCACCGAGGCCCTGGTCCAGCTCGCGGGCTGGCTCGAGGCCGCCGGGTCGGACTTTCACCACTGGTTCCTCCTGGACACGCTCCACCGGAGCGGGTTCTACGGCTTCGCCCTCCCGGGTGACCGGGTGGACCTGCGGGTGGAAGTCCGCGGCGAGGCCGGGCATCGTCGGGTCTACCGCGGCGCCTGCACCGTCGACGGCCGAAAGAAGGTGGAGACGGAGTTCGAGGGTGTCCTCACGCCCCTGGACAAACTGGAGGACCCCGAGGTGCAGCGGCGCTTCTACGAGCGCCTGGTCCGGCAGGAGGTCCGGGCATGAGCCGGGTCGCCGTCACCGGGACCGGTCTCGTCACGGCCCTGGGGCCCGACGTCGCGGGGAACGCGGCGGGAGTGGTGGCGGGCCGGACCGGCCTCGCCGCGGATCTCCCCGGGGTGCTTCCCCCCTGGGCCGGCTGCGTGGGGCGCGTCCCCGGGGTCGGCATCCCGGAGGACCTTCCACCCAGGCAGCGGGCCCAGGCGAAGTTTCTCAACCGGGGGGGCACCCTGGCCTACCTGGGCGCGCGCGAGGCCATGGCGGGAGCGCCGGACGCCGCCGCCGTCCCGCCGCACCGGCGGTCCCTCTACGCCGCCACCGGCGACCACTCCTCCGCCGGGTGCGAATTCCTTCACGAGGCCTGCCGGGAAGCCTCCGGGGGGCGCTTCGACCGTCTCGACCCGGCGGCGCTCAACCAGGCCCTGCTGGAGAAGGTCAACCCCTTCTTTCTCCTCGAGTCCATCCACAACAACCCCTTCAGCTTCCTGACGGCCGCCTTTGCGTGCATGGGCCCCGGCACCAGCCTGGCCGCCCACTCTCCCGCCGGCGGGAACGCCCTGGAGTTGGCATTCCGCACCGTCCGGGCCGGGCGGGCGGACCTGGCGCTGGTGTCCGCCAGCGGGAGCTGGATTGACCCCGTCACCCTCTACGAACTGGACCGCCTGGGCCTGCTCTCCGCCGCCCGGGAGGGAAGCCGTTCCTTCCGCCCCTTCGACGCCCGGCGGGACGGCTTCCTCGCCGGGGAGGGCGCCGCCGGCCTCCTCCTGGAGCCGGAACCGGCGGCCCGGGCCCGCGGGGCCGAAATCCTGGCCCTCATGGAAGGCGTCGGGAACGCGGTGGACGGCTCCGAGAACCTGGCGCCGTCCGCGCGTGGGCTGCGGGAAGCCGTCGCCCAGGCCCTGGACGACGCCGGCTGCACGGCGGCCGACCTGGGCCTGGTGGTGGCCCACGGCAGCGGGACCGTCCGGGGGGACGCCGCCGAGCTGGAAGCCCTCCTCGAACTGCTCGGGGAACGGGCCCCGGCCGTGCCGGTCGCCGCCTTCAAGCCCTTCACCGGCCACATGGGGGCGGCGTCCGACGTCGCCGAGGTCATCCTGGGGATTCACTGCCTCCGGGACCGGCACGCCCCCGGGATCCCCGGTTTCCGCCGCGCGCCCCGGGGGTTCGAGGCCCTCGCCCTCTCCGCCGCCCCCCGGCCCGTTTCGCTTCCCCGCTTGCTCTCCGTCGGCTGCGGGCTCGGCGGGCAGGTCTCCGCCGTCGTCGTCGCCCTGCCGGGGGCGGGGTCGTGAGCCGGCCCCTCAACCGGTCGGGAAGACCGCGGCGAAGCCGCATCCGCCAGGTGGCGGAGTTCGTCCCCGCCTGGCTGCTCTTCCACGTGATCCGCTGGTTTCCCCTGGGGCTGTCCTTCGCGTTTTCCCGCCTGGCAGGCAACGTCCTGTACGCCATCCTGGGGCGTCGCCGCCGGATCACCGTGGGCAACGTCCGCCAGGCGCTCGGCGACGACATCGGCGGCAAGACCCCCGAGCGTGTCGCCCGGGAGAGCTTCCACGCCCTGGCCTACCTGGTCCCCGAGATCGTCCGCATCCGCCGGCGCCTGGCCCGCCCCGACGCCATGGCGTGGGTCCGGCGGGAGCACCCCCACATGGTCCCCGCTTACGAGAAGGGTCGGGCAATCCACGACCGGTACCGCGGCTGCATCTTCGTGACGCCCCACTTCGGGAACTGGGAGGCGCTCCCCTTCGCCGCCGGGCTGGTGGGGATCCCCCTGGTGGTGGTGGTCCGACCGCTGGACAACGAGATGCTGGAACGCTTCCTCTACGCCTCCCGCCGGGACACCGGCCAGTGGTTCATCCCCCGCCGGAACTCCCTCATGCCCCTCCAGAACCTCCTGGCCCAGGGGAAGTCGGTGGGGATCCTGCCCGACCAGAGCACGCCGAAGGGGGTCCCCGTCCCCTTCCTGGGGCGGACGGCCTGGACCTCCCCGGTCCCGGCCATCCTGGCAGTCTTCCAGAAACGCCCCATCGTGGTGACCGCCTGCAGCCGGACGGGCCCCATGCGCTTCGACGCGCACGTCAGCGACCCGATCCTCCCGCTGGACGATTACGAGAGCGAGAAGGGCGAGATCGTCCGCCTCACCGCCGCCATGAACCGGGCCATGGAGGACGTCATCCGCGCCCACCCCGAGCAGTACTTCTGGATGCACAACCGCTGGAAAAGCTACGACACCCGCTTCTGAGGCGGTTCTCAAATCGCGCCGGTCAGCCCGCCTTCCCACAGCCTCACCAGAAATTCCCGGACCGGCAGAAGAAGGATTCCGTGTTCGTGAGAGAGAAGGGTCTCGAGCATGACGCCGTAGTCCGGCGTTCCGGGAACGATCTCCCGGCGCCCCTGGAGGTGGCGGACCACGCCGCAGTCGAAGAGGTAGAACTTGGACGTCGACAGCGCCTTCCGCTTGACGGACAAGCGCCAGGCGGGCAACTCGTACCCCGTGAGCGTGTCCTTGAGGATCGCGAAGTACTCCGCCACCGTGGATGCGGGGAATGTTCATGATTTATGCCACCTCTGTCGTCGTTTATCATGACAAATGACGACAGAGTGGTCAATTCAGTTCTTGCACGCCGCGTTCCCGGAGCTACTTCAGCGGGGAGATGAGCAGCCGGTAGGAGCGGCCCTCCTTGCCGGCCAGCCGGATCTTCAGCGCGTGCTCCGGGTCCTCGAAGGTGTCCCGCTTTCCGAGGTCGAACGCGGCGCCCTTGAGTTGCGGGGTCTTGGGGTCGGCGTCCACGAGGCGGACCGGGGCCTTGCCGTGGCGGCACTCGGCGACGGTGTCGTCGGCGTAGAGGACCAGGACCCCGCTGCCCGGCAGGTGGCGGTCGAAGCCGATGGGCTGGCGGTTTTCCACGAGGTAGGACGTGGTCGCCGACAGGGGGATGCGGACAGCCAGGGTCTCCGAGCTTCCGTCCTCCAGGGGGCCCAGCAGGACCTCGGCGGTCTCCCCGGGCCGGACCTGCCGGACTTTCGCCGGGTCGAGCCACCCCAGTCGCAGTCGGGTCCAGGAACAGATCCCGGGCGGCGGGGTCTGCCGCTCGATGTAATGGCAGGACAGGGGGTCCCAGAAACCCAGGTTGACGAGGGCCGCCTCGAAGACTTCGCGCTGGGGCCCGGGCTTGGCCTGGAGGTCGTGGTCGTACAGGCAGGGGACACCCCGCTTCCCGTTCTTCACGCCCCCCAGGATGTGGGCGACGTCGTGGAAGAAGGTCCCCAGGTGGGCCTGGAAGCAGAAGATGGCCACCCCGCCCCGGACTTCCTGCCCCCCGGGGGTCTTCAGGGACGCGTCCGCCGTCCAGCCCAGCATCCCCGGCCAGCCGCAGAGCCCGATCATGCCGTAGTCGGCCAGGGTGGCCCCCAGGAGGACCACCGTGAAATCGTAGGGTTTGAAGTCCGTCCGTTTCTCCACGGCGGCGAGGGCGTCGTCGATGAGCTTGCGGACCCGCGACCTATCCACCTCGAGGTTCCGGGAGGAGATCCGGTACGACGCCACCGGTTCGGGCAGGCGGACCCAGGTCTCGGTCACGTCCGCCTGGATCCCGGCTTTCTGGTAGGACATCTCCTGGACGTAACCGTTGAGTCCCCGGTTGAAACGCTGGACCACGACGTCACGCTCGAAGCGGTTGGGGACGTCGGGGAACTCCGCCAGGATCACGAGCCCCCGGTAGACGCGGTCCACGGAGCTGCTCAGGGGGGGCGGCACCCGGTTCGCCCGCCGCGGCCGGTCGTCCTGCGCCACCGGGGCCGCGGCGGCCGCGAGCACCGCCAGCAGGAAACCGAGGACCCGAAACACGCTGCGCCGTCTCTCTCCATTCTTCATCGCTTTCCTCCTCTGCTCTCCGCGCAATCAGAGCCGCGCAATCAGAGCCGCGCGCGTAAGCAAGCGGCCAAACTCTTCCCTTTTCCGCGCGCGTAAGCAAGCGGCCAAATTCTTCCCTTTTCCGCGCGCGTAAGCAAGCGGCCAAATCTTCCCTATCTCCGCGCGCGTAAGCAAGCGGCCAAATTCTCCCTATTTCCGCGCGCCCAAGCAAGCGGCCAATTCTCCCCCCCCTCCGCCCGCCATCAAGCGGCCAGCTCCCCGCGGCCCTCCCCGCGGCCCTCCCCGCGGCCCCGGCAGCGCCAGCCCCGTCTCAGGGCGACGGCTCCTCCTCCGGGATTCCGAGTTGCTCCGCAATCGCGGCCAGGGTCTTTTTCGCCTCGGCGAAGGCGAAGGCCCGGATCTGGTCCCCGAGGCGCCGCCCTTCCGCGGACAGCCCGGCGGCGTCCAGGTCCGGGAACACCGCTTCCAGGCACGCTTCGGCCCGGGGGTTTCGCCGCCGGACCCGCCGGGCCAGCTCCGCCAGGTTCGCGCGGAGCCGGGCTGTGGGGGACGGGGAGGTCGCGCGGGGCGGCGGGGCGGGGGTGGCGGCCGCTTCCAGGCACGACAGCGCCGCCTCGGCTTCCCGCAGGGTCCGGAGCAGGTGCTCGACGGACTCGGCCGGCGTTCCCTCCCCCTCGCCGCGGAGCGCCTTCTCCACGTCCCGGCAGGCGCCGAGGATGTCGACGGCGGAGAGGTTGCCCGCCGCGCCCTTGAGGCCGTGCACCGCTTCCGCGAGCTTTTCCCGGTCCCCGGTTTCGCGGTGCGTGCGGATCTCCTCGCACCGGGCGGTGCACACGCCCCGGAAATCCGCCAGGAAACGGGCGTACCGGGCTCGGTTGCCGCCGATCCGGCGGGTCCCCTCCGCGAGGTCGAACCCGGGCAGGCGGTCGGGCAGGGAAGGCCCGCCGGGCGCGGGCTCCGGGGGACGGACGGGCTCCCCCGTGGCGGCCCGGGAATGGGCGGGGGCCGGCGATCCCCCCGGGCCGTCGCTGGCCCGGTATTCCCGACCCCAGCGCCCCAGGGTTGCGAACAGGGTTTCCGGGATGATGGGCTTGGTCACGTAATCCGACATGCCCCGCGCCAGGCACTCCTCCCGGTACCCCTGGACGGCGTGGGCGGTCATGGCGATGATGGGCAGGCGGCGGTACCGGGGGTTCTCCCGGATCAGCCGGGTTGCCTCGTAACCGTCCATCTCCGGCATCTGGATGTCCATCAGGACCAGGTCGTAGTCCTGCTTCTCGAGCGCCTGCAGGGCCTCCCGCCCGTTCGACGCCAGGTCGGAGACGATCCCGCCCCCGGCGAGGGTCTCCCACAGCACCTGCTGGTTGACGGGGTTGTCCTCCACGATCAGGGCGCGGAGCCCGGAGAGGTCCGGGGCGGGTGCGGCCCGCTCCTCGACGTCCGGGTCGCAGACCGCGAAGCCGACGGTGAAGCTGAACACACTCCCCCGGCCCGGCTCGCTCGCGACCTCGATCCGCCCGCCCATCAACTCCACCAGGCGCTGGCTGATCATCAACCCCAGGCCCGTGCCCCCGTAGACCCGGGAAATGTAGGACCCCCCCTGAGAGAAGGGCTGGAACAGCCGCCCGACTTCCTCCGCGGACATCCCGACCCCCGAATCCTTGACCGTGAACCGCACCGCGACCCGCTCCCCCTCCCGGGAGGCCGGTTCGGTGGCGACCTCGACCTCCCCGGCCCGGGTGAATTTCACGGCGTTGCCGATCAGGTTGATGAGCACCTGCCGGAGGCGGAGCGGGTCTCCGCGCAGGCACGCCGGGATCTCCGGCGCGTGGGAGACCCGGAGGGTGAGGCCCTTCTCGTCCGCTTTCTGGGAGAACATCCCCTCCAGGTTGTCCAGGATCCGGGAGAGGCGGAAGGGGACCGCCTCCAGTTCCAGCTTCCCGGCCTCGATCTTGGAAAAGTCCAGGACCTCGTTGATGACCCCCAGGAGGGCCTCCGAGGACACGGCGATCTTGTCGGCGTAGTCCTGCTGCCGCCCGGTGAGGTCCGTCTGCTGCATCAGCCACGTGAAGCCGATGATGGCGTTGAGGGGGGTCCGGATCTCGTGGCTCATGTTGGCCAGGAAATCGCTCTTGGCGCGCGTGGCCTTCTCCGCGGCTTCCTTGGCGACTCGCATCGCTTCGGCCCGCTTCTTCCCGGTGACGTCCTCCAGCATCCCCTCCACGTAGAGGGCCCGCTGTTCGGCGTCGCGAATGACGTGGGCATTCACGGACAATTCGGCCGGGGAGCCGTCCCGCAGGCTGGCGGCGAACTCGAACCCCCGGACCGACCCCTCCTCCAGGACCTGCCGGAAGAGCGCCTCGGACTGTCCCGGGTCCTTGAAGTGGCCGGGGAAGGAGACCCCCCCGCCCTCGAGCACCTCCCGGAGGCCCGCGTAGCCGAGGATGGACGCGAAGGCCCGGTTCGCGGTGACGATGCGGCCGGAGGGCGTGGCCCGGAAGATCCCCTCCGCGGCGTTTTCCACGATGCCCCGGTACTGCGCCTCGGCCTTCCGGAGTTCCGCTTCGGCCTGCCGGCGCTCGGCGGTTTCGAGGACGAGGGAAACGTAGTCCGCCAGGGAGGCCGCGAAGGACTGCTCGTCGTGGGTCCACGCCCGGGGTGAACCGGCGTGCTCGCAGCAGAGGATCCCCTTCATCCGGCCGCCGGACTGGATGGGGACGGCCAGGAGCGCCCGGGTCCGGTCGGACCACGGCGGCCCGCCGTTCGCGGGCCCTGGCGGCGGGGTCTTCCGGCAGTCCTCCACCGCGAAGGAGCGCCTGCCTTCCAGCAGGGAGAGGAGGTCCCGAAGCGCGTCCGGCGCGAGCACGGCCTCCCGGCGATCGGTCCCCTCCTCGCGGTCGTGGAGGATCAGCCGGCGAAAACGGGTCGCCCCGGCGTCGCAGACCCAGACCCCGGTCCGCTGGAGCCGCAGGGCCCGGCACGACCCCCCGGCCAGCTCCTCGAGGAGCCCCTCCACGTTGCCCCGCCGCAGGGCTTCGGACCGGGCCAGGTCGAGGAGGGTCTGGTTGAGCCGCTGGCGCTTTTCCCTCCGCAGGTTCACCGCCCGGCTTCGGACCCAGAAGAGGCCGTACCCGGCGAGGACGAGGGAGAGGGCGAGCAGGGCGTAGAACCAGACCGTCTGGTAGAAGTGGGGCTTGAGCCGGAAGGAGAAGGACTTGCCGCCGGTGTTCCAGACCCCGTCGTTGTTGCAGGCCCTCACGTGAAACGTGTACTCCCCCGGCGGGATGTTGGTGTAGCGGGCCGACCGCTCGGCGCCTCCCTCCACCCAGGTGCGGTCGAAGGGCTCCAGCCAGTACTGGAAGCGGACCTGGCGCGGTTGCATGGGGCTGATCGCCGTGAAGGCGACGTCCACCCTGCCGGCCCCCGCTTCCGCCGTGGCGGGGCGGTCCACGGCGAAGGGCCGGTTGTCGATGAGGGCGCTCTCGATGATGACCGGCGGGGGTACCGGGTTCCGGGGGATGTGGTAGGGGTCGAAGACCACCACGCCGTTGCGGGAGGCGAGCCAGACTTTGCCGTTGTCCATCAGCCACCCGGCAGGCTGCGCCGGGCCGGTGGTCTCCAGTTCGTACCCCTGTTCGCGGCCGAAGAGGACGCACTCCACCCGGGACTTCCGCCGGTCGGCGAAATCGTCGAGTTCCGCCTTCCGGACGCGGAAAATGCCCTTGTTGGAGTTCATCCAGAAGAAGCCGCGCTGGTCCTCCACGATCTGGAAGGCCTTGTCGCTGGCCAGCCCGTCGCCGCTGGTGATGGAAACGAAACGCCCCGCCCGGAACCGGATGACGCCGCCGTTGGTGCCGAGCCACAGGGTGCCGTCGCGTTCCGGACGCAGGGTGAAGATCGGCGTCGGGGTCAGGCCCTGCCGCTCCCCCCACACCGTGACGCGGCCGTCCCGGATCTGGTTCAGCCTGCCGCCGTAGGTCCCCGCCCAGACGGAGCCGTCGGCGGATTGGGCCAGGCAGTAGACCGCGTTGTCGGAGAGCCCGTTCCGCGTGTCGTACACCGCGGCCACCCGGTCCTCCTTCACCATCAGGACCCCCCCGCCGTCGATGCCGACCCACAGATGCCCGGCCGCGTCCGCCAGGACCGCCCGGACCAGCTTCCGGGGAAGGGCCAGCCGGTCCGTGTAACAGGTCACGGTGTCGCCCCTCAGGGCGTACAGGCCGGTGGTGTACGTTCCCAGCCACAGGGTCCCGTCCGGGCTTTCGGCCATGGAGAGGACCGAATCGGAGACGTCCTTTTCCGACAGGCGGACCGTCCGGATGCGACCGTCCTTCCACTCCAGCAGGCCCCCGCCCACCGTGCCCACCCAGATCCGGCCGGAGCGGTCCTGGAAGAGGGACCGCACGGCGTCCACCGGCAACCCGTTCCGGCGGTTGTAGAGTGCGAACTTGTCGTCCTTGAACTGGTAGAGCCCGCCCCAGGTCCCTACCCACAGGGACCCTTCCAGGTCCTCGTTGATGGAGTAGACGGCGCACTCGCTGGGCCGGTTGAGGAGGTACCGGGAGGTGAAGGCCCCGTTCCGGAAACGGGACAGGCCGCCGTTCTCCGTGCCGACCCACAGGGAGCCCCGCTGGTCCTCGAAGAGGCAGTTGATGGAGTTGTCGGGTAACCCGTCGGCCGTGGTGAAGACGCGGAGGGCCCCCTGGTGGAGACGGGCCAGGCCTTTGGGCGTGCCGATCCACACGCCGGTCCGACGGCTCTCGCAGACCGCCTGCACCTGGTTGGACGGGAGCCCGCTCTCCACCGTGTAGCGGGCGCACGTCCCGTCCCGGAGCCGGAAGAGGCCGTCCCGCGCGGTCCCGACCCAGGTGCCGCCCGCGGCCCCGGCCGCCAGACAGGTGATCACCCGCCGGTCCAGGCCGCCCTCCCGGACGGGGTGAAAGCGGTCCCCCGAGAGGGCGCTCAACCCGTGGTCGGTTCCGGCCAGGATGAAGCCGTCGGCGTCCTGGGCCAGGGTGCTGATGAAGTCGGACGGGAGCCCGTCCCGGCGGGTGTAGCACCGGAAGGCGCCGCCCCGGGCGTAGGCCAACCCGTCCGTCGAACAGATCCACATCCGGCCCTGCGAGTCCAGGAAGAGGTTGCGGATGCTGTTGTTGCGGATCTCGGGCGTGTTGGACTTCTCGAAGACGGTGAACCGGAACCCGTCGAAGCGGACCAGCCCCTCGTAGGTGGCCAGCCACAGGTAACCGTCGTCGGTCTGAACGACCGCCCGGACGGTCTGCTGGGGGAGGCCGCTCTCCGTGGTCCAGATGCTGACCCCGTACTCGTGGATCCGCCGGTCGGGGTTGAGGGCCGGCGCGCTCGCCACGAGGGCGGCCAGGGCGAGGGCGAGGGCGATCCCGCGCCGGGCGGCGCCCCGCGCGCGTTGTTCACCGGAAACCTGGCGTTTCGGGCCCATGCTCCCTCCCCGGGGCGGTCGGACGTCTCGGACCGGCGGTTCCCCGCGGCGGGGGTCAGCCGGGGGAGGCGGGCTGGATCCCGTGCCGGGCGGCGAACGCCGGGTAGAGCGCCGCCACGCAGTCGGGGCAGATCCCGTGGGTGAACCGGGCGTCGGAGTGGTTCTCGATGTAGGTTTCCACGGCGTCCCAAAACCCCTTGTCGTCCCGGATCTTCTTGCAGTGGGCGCAGATGGGGACCAGCCCCGAGAGCTGCTTGACCTGGGCGAGGGCCTCCTGGAGTCCCGCGATCAGCCGGCGGACCTGGAGATGGGTGCGGACCCTGGCCAGGAGTTCCGTGGCGTTGAACGGCTTCGTCACGTAATCCACCGCGCCCTCCTCGAAGCCGCGGACGATGTCCGCGGTCTGGGTCATCGCCGTGAGGAAGATGATGGGGATGTCCCGGGCCCGGGGGGAAGCCTTCAGCCGCCGGCAGACCTCGAAGCCGTCCATCCCGGGCATCATGATGTCCAGGAGGACGAGGTCCGGGGACAGTTCCTCGACGGCCTCGAGCGCCTCCGCCCCGCCGGCGGCCGCGGCGATCTCGTAGGCGTCGCCCTTCATCAGGATCTCGGTGAGGACCTGGAGGTTCTGGGGGATGTCGTCCACCATGAGAATGAGGGGTTTTTCCCTCCGGGGGGTCTCCGGGGCTTCCGTCATGACGCCCTCCTGGAATGAGGCCGGCGCGGGACCGGCCACGTGGAAGTCTGATGTGGTCGCTATAAGTACCTTCGCCCTCCGGGCGATGGCTCAAACAAAGGTCCTACAACCACTTCTCCGTTCGATATCCGGCTTTTTGCGAGGCCGCCTAATCGCTCCGGCGCAGGACCCAAAGGGCCCGCAAACCCGTTCCGGGCGGTATCCCGAACCTTCCCGGGGCCACCGGGTTTTGCGACCCAACCTCCGACCCCTCCCCGGGCTTTCCCGGGGCCACGGGGCTTCACATCCCCATCTCCGACCGATCCCCCAGCCTTAAGAAACCACCCTGCCTGGCACAACCGGAAAGTTCAGCGCTATTCTCCCCCATCGTGAATAAAATTGCAACGGAAATTGACCTCCGGACGAATTCCCGCCCCGGTGAAAGCGTCGCCCCGTTGGCGTAGACGACGGCGATGCTCGGGCAGAGCCGGGCGTACGGTTCCGAAGCCATCCGTACAAACTCGTGGTTATCCGTATCCGGGCCGGGTCCTGGTCGGCGGCAAACCTCGGAATTCCCGGGGGTGCGGAAGGTGTGGGAGGCGCTGAGGGGGCTGACGGCGGTCGGACTTGTCCCGCCGCGACTTCGGCGAACGGGCGGGGGGCGGGTGGGGCGCATCATGCCATCGTCGCGCCTAGATCGCGGCCTCTGTCTCTTCACCCCGTCGTGAAATATTTGTAGAAATTGTGGTTTTATAGGTATCTCCCCCCGCGCGCCGCCGGCCGGTGAACGGGCCCCGAAGCACGATTTCCCCCCGGCGGCGCGCGGGGGAGGGAATTGAATAACCCGATTTACTACAAATGTTTCACCCCTGACGGGGTGAGGGCGCACAGGGGCGACGGCGTCGCGAAGGGGCGGCGGCATCGCAAGTGGGGCGACGGTGTCGCGCAGGGGCGATGGCATCGCGAGTGGGCGCGGGCATCGCGAGGGGGTGACGGGTTTGACCGGTGTCAAAAACCTGGGGTGCGGGTCGTTCGCGTTATGGCTCTCCAGAAACAAATTCACAACATGCTCAGAAAGAATCGGTTGCGAAATGCCGTTTCTGGTCGGTTGGACGGCGACCCCGCCGCCCTCGCTACACAGATTGAACCGCTGACGGGGTTCCCCGGTGCGGTTTGTTCGTGATCGGCCCAGGTTACCAGGGGCGTTCGAAGCGAAGGACGAGCCCCTTGCCCGCACCGGCCTTGCCCCGGGTCCCGGGAGAAGCGCCCCTTTTCCCGCCATCGTCCCGCCCGGATCCCGACGTCTTCCCGCCCGCGCCCCGCCCGGATCGCCGACCTGGCCGGTCCCGGGGACATCGCCGCCGGAACGCGCCCCGCCCGGCCACCAACGTCGCGACACCGCGCTCCGAGAGGATCAGACCGTCCAGGGCCCTGCCTGACCCGCCGGGCCCGGCTTGACGTACCAGTCGTCCCAGCGGGAGAACTTCTCGAAGACCCGGCGGTAGCCTTTTGCCTGCAGCAGGGCGCGGAGGCGCTCGCGCTCCGGCGTGAAGTTATGTTCCACCGTGAGGATGCGGACATCGAAGCGGGAAAAGTCGAAGGCCTCCAGGATGGTGAGTTCGGAGCCCTCGGTGTCCACGGAGAGGTAATCGAGGGTTTCCGGCGCCCCGTGGGTTTCGAGCAGCTCGTTGAGGGAGACGGTGTCCACCGGGTAGATCGCTCCCCCCTCCCGTGAGCGCGCGAAGCCGTCCGCCCCGGCGAGGGCGTCGAGGGTGGAGAGCCCGCCGTCCGGTGTTTCCCTGAAGGCGAGGCGTTCCCCGCTCCGGCTCCAGACGCAGCGCGTGTCGACGGCGCACCGGCGGTTGGCCCGGAGCGCGTCGTGCCAGCCGCGGGCCGGCTCGGCCAGGATGCCGGACCAGCCGAACCCCCGCTCCAGCAGGCAGGAGTTGCTGTGGGTGACGCCGTTGGCCGCGCCGAACTCGACGAAGTACCCGTCCCGTTTCCCGCCGGTCTGGAACAGCACGAAAAGGTCCTGGAAAAGCTGCGCCCGCGACTCCCCGAAGTGATTCAGGACGCAGGCGACGAAGTCGTGCCCGGGGCTCTGGCCGAGGGCTTCGCCCCCTTCGCGGTACCCCGCCAGCCCCCCCGCCCATTCCGAAGGTTCCGCGGCATTCACCAGCTCGGCGCCGAGCCGCCGCCCGATTGTCTTGATTTTCTTCAGGACATAATCACGAAATTTCATCGACGAACTCGCAAGGAAGCGGATATGGAACGGGAAAGGGTGTGCAAGACCTTTGGTACAGCCATCGCCCGGAGGGTGACGGTACGCTTTGGGGGAAGGTCGTCATGGATGAAGCCGCAAGGAAGCGGAAATGGAACGGGAAAGGATGTGCAAGACCTTTGATTGAGCCATCGCCCGGAGGGTGATGGTACATTTTGTAACAGCTCGTCCTTGATGACCTCGTAAAAAGTCCTGGTTGTGATCTCACAGAGGCACAGAGGCACGGAGAAGAATCGCAAGGATTTTTGATTCTATTAAATACGATATGCATTTCTCTGTGCCTCCGTGCCTCTGTGAGAGAAAAGGACTTTTTGCGACCGCATCATCCTTCGACATCCTTTGGGCGCCTCCCGGGACCCCTGTCGCCCTTGCACTCGCCCTCACCCGGTCCGCCGGCACCCGGGGTGCCGGGGAACAGGCAATCCCGCAACGCTTGCGGTGAAAAGTCCTGGTAGACCCGCGCGGCGCCCAGCCGCCCCAGGTCCTCCGCCAGCTCCGGCCGGGCCAGCAGGTCGGCGCAGTGCCGGGCAAAGTGATCCGGCCGGTCCGCCAGCAGCACCCCCTGGCCGGGCTCCGCCGCGATCCCCTCCGCACCGGTCGGGGTGCTCACTACCGGGCGACAGTGGGCCAGCGCTTCCAGCACTTTGATCCGGGTGCCGCCGCCGGCCCGGACGGGGACGACCACCAGCCGGGCCCGCCGATAGAGCGGGGTCACCGCCTCCACCCGGCCGACCGGCTCCACCTCGGGGATCCTCGCCAGCCGGCGCGCCAGCCCGGACGGCAGTCCGCCGCCCGCCACCCGCACCGTGAACGGCCGGTCCGCCATCCGGCGCAGCGGGGGGAGCACCCGGCGGCAGAACCAGGCGATCCCCTCCTGGTTGGGGTAATAGCCCAGGTTGCCCACGAACAGGATCTCGTCTTCCGTCGGGGGCCCCACGGCCGCGGCGGGGGGCGACGCCACGTTGGGCGCGACCGACACCGCCAGCCCGGGCAGCGCCCCCGCGAGCACCGCCCGGTCGTCGGCCGAGCAGACGTAGACCCGTTGGAAGCGCGGCAGCCACAAGCGCTCCCGCCGCTCGTAAAATGCCGCTTCCCGCAGCGCGCCCAGGGCGCGTGGGAGGCGTCCCCGCCGCAGCAGCAGCCGGGCCAGGCGGCGCCGCGTCCGGGACTCGATGTCGTCCAGGTCCAGGTGTCGCGGAACGTCGCCGGCCGGGCCGCCCGGGGCATAGGGGGCCATGTACAGGCGGAACACGTGGCAGGCGTCGAACCGGACGGGGGCAAACGCGGCGGCCGCCAGGGCCTGCCGGCCGGGCGGGGGCGGCGGCCACTCGGGCGGGTGGCCCGTCAGCAGGCTGTACAGCCCCGGGAGGCGCCAGGACCACTGTCGCCGGCGGCGGGCGGCGGCATCCAGCCCCGCATCCCGGGGAAGATGACGGATGGCCCGGCACCACCCCTGCAATTCCGGGAAAGCCGGCGTGTGGGAGAGCATGGCATCGACCACCAGGAGGCAGACCTCGTATTGTTCGGCCAGCGCCCGGAGCATGGCGAAGGCCCGCATGGCCCGGCCGTTCCCGCCCGGGGCCGGCACCACCGGCGACACGAAGAGAAGGCGGGGCTTCACGGGGTCGACCCCGGCCCCGGGTCGCGGCGGCGAAGACGAATCTCCCGCAGCCGCCTGGCCCGGCGTTTCACGCGCGCGACGAGGTCCAGCAGGGTGTAGCGCAGGGCGCGGGCGCGCGAGGGCGGCGGCAGGAAACGGCGGGCGATCCGGTTGTACGTGGAATCGAGGCGCCGGATGCGGCTTTCGGAGATCAGCCCGGCGTGGAAGTCGGAAAAATCCCGCCGGCCGCGGGATTCCCACAGGTGCGCCCAGAGGTGGATGCTGCAGGCCCCGTCGGGCGCCTCTTCCGCGGCCTCCAGCAGCCGGTGCAGGTCTTCGCGGGTCCACATGTAGGGGAAGAAGGTCTGCTCCGGCTCCAGGTGCACCATTGACGGGTGGATCTGGCTGAGCTGCCAGGGAAGGCCGGTGGAGTGACGGCTCCAGGTCCCGTCGAAGACCGTCTCCATGGCTTCCCGCCAGTGCCGGGCGAAGGCGGCGCCCGGTTCGGCCATGAGCAGGGCGTTGCACAGCGAGGGCCGGGGCGCCTGCCCGGGCCCGTCCGCCACGTCCTGCTCCCGCCCGATGACGAAGGGTTTTTGGTAGAGCGCCTCGGGCAGCGGGCGCACGAACAGGGTGTCCATGTCGGCATAGACGCCGCCGTGGGCGACGAGCGCGTCGAGACGGACGAAGTCGGCGCTGTGGGCGTAGCGGTAACGGGCGACGTGGGGATCCGAGTAGACGAAATCGGTTACCAGCCGGACCGGTTCGACCGGGTGCAGTTCCAGGTGGGGGCGGATCAGGTCCCAGTACGGGCCGTACGGTTCATGCTGGTAATGCAGCAGGATGCGCTGCGGCCGGTTCACATGGCGGCAGGACTCCAGGCCGAGCCAGTACATCGGCGGGAACGGGCGGTCCTGGGGGCGCAACCCGAACACGAAATGGAAGATCCGGGGAATTCTCTCGCTCATGTCACCACTCCAGCGCTGTCAGCATGGCTTCCCGCACGGCGGCCTCGCTGAACCGCCGGGTCACGTACTCTTGTCCCGCCTCTCCCCGCTCGCGCGCCCGGGCGGGGTCGCCCGCCGCCTCGCGCATCAGCCGGGAGGCCTCGCCCCGGTCCGGCTGGGCCCACCACTGTTCCGGGGCGAAGGACGGGAAGCCGGACGGGTCGTCCACCGGGACCCGTATCGACTTGACCAGCCAGGCCGTCTCCGGCGCCAGGTAATCCAGCGGGCCGCCGAAATCCGTGGCGATGACCGGCCGGCCGTAGGCCGCGGCATCGTAGGCCCCCAGCCCCCACCCCTCGCCGTGGGCCAGTTGAAGGTAACAGTCGCCCCGCCCGTGCAGCCGCAGGAGGGTCCGCGGGTCCAGGTAGCCGGTCAGCAGGCAGACCCGGGCGGGTTGGGCATAGTCCCGCAGGACCTTCCGCACCCGGGCCCGGACACCGGGGTGGAAAAATCCGTTCCCGCCCGTGTGGGACAGGTCCCGACGGTCCGTCTTGATGATCAGCGTGACCGGGTCCCGCCGGGTGAAAGCGTCCAGGTACGCCCGCAGGGTGAAGGCCAGGTCCTTGCGGGCCGTCCAGGACTGGATGGTGTAGAAGACGAAATGGCCGTCCGGGACCCGGCAGGGGAGCGGCCCCGCCTGCGGGCGGTCCTCCGGCAGCGGGTGGGGCACCACGTGCACCGGCCTCCGGACGTCGTCGCGCTCGAAGCTGTCCCGGTTGAACCGGCTCGGCACCATCAAGCGGTGCATCCGGCGCAGGTGGGGCGGCCAGTGGTGGGGCAGCCGGTCGGTTTCCCAGGCCGTGTAGCCGAACCGCCGCCGGTCGGGCTCCCGGATCGACCAGTAGGCGAAATTCTCCGGCACGGTGTGGACCACGACCCGGTCGTAGGGCAGCGGGGCGCGGTAGCGGCCGTCCAGGATGTCGTCGCCGGTTTTCAGGGACCGGATCTCCCCCTCTTCCGACCGGCCCGGCCTCGGCCCCCGCCCCATGGCCGTCCACGTGACGGGGACGTTCGACCGGACCAGCAGGCGGATGTAACGGAACGACGCTTCCGTGTAGCCGCTGGGCGGTTTCATGGTGACGAACAGGACCCCCCTGGAGTTTGCGCCGCTCATGCGCGCACCTCGCCGTTTTCTTCCCGGGAAGGCGGGAAAGGGGTATCCCGCAGGAGGCCCCGGTCCATGTCCAGGGTCCGGTCCACCGCCGCCAGGATGCCTGGCCGGTGCGACACCACCACCACGGTGCACCGGCCCTTGAGGGATCGCAGGGCCTCCACCAGGGCCTTCTCGCTCCACTCGTCCACGTTGGCCGACGGCTCGTCCATGACGAGCAGCCGCGGGCGGCGCAGCAGGGCCCGGGCGATGGTCAAGCGCTGCCGCTCGCCCGACGAGAGGCCGTCGCCGCTTTCCCCGATCCGGGTCTCGAGGCCCTGCGGCAGCCCGCGGACAAAGCCGTCGAGCTGCACCGCGGCCAGCGCCCGCCAGAGGTCCTCCTCGGCGCCGGTCCGCGTCCGGCCGTACTCGAGATTCTCCCGCAGCGAGCCCTCGATCAGGAAGGGCTCGGGCCCCACGTAGGCCAGTGTTTGGGACCGCTCCTCCAGGAACGCCGCCGCCGGCCGGCCGTCGATGCGGCTCGACCCCGCCGAGGGGGCGTAGATGCCCAGCAGGCAGCCCAGCAGGGTGCTCTTCCCGCTGCCGTTGGAACCGACGATGCCGCAGTGGGCACCGGCCGGGATGGTGAAGGAGAGGTCGTGGAAGACCGGCTCGGCGGCATCCGGCCAGCGGAAGGCCAGGTGGTCCGCCTCGAGGGCCGGCGGGGCGGCGTCCGGCTCCGGGGCCGCCGCCGGCGGGGGCTGAAAAGGGCGCCACTGCAGGTGGGCCCGCCAGAAGTGAAAGCCGCTCTCCGGGCGGAACGCCTGCCGCAGTTCCGCCGGCGAGAGGGAGTCCACCAGGGCCAGGGCGCGCCGGAAGTACTCCCGCGACGCGAAAAGCTCGCCGACCAGGTTGGCCCCGTTGGACATCTTCTGCTGCAGCCGCATGTACATGAAGAGGAAGGCCGCGAACGAGCCCGTGGCGACATGGAAGACACACAGGTTGGACGCCACGATGGCCGCCAGCACCAGGACCCCCAGGACGGGCATCACCACCAGGCTGAGGTTGGCCATCAGGAACGCGACGGCGTTGTGCCGGTACCCGGCGAAGACCGGCTCCAGCATGAGCCGGGATTCCTGCTCCTGGATGCGCAGCACGTGGATGAGAAACCAGTTCCGCACGACCCGCGTCTTCGCCTGGTACATCCGCGCCACCGCCTCCGTCATCTTCAGGGAGGCCCGCTGGGCGGACCGGTTGAAACCCAGGACCATGAGCCCCAGGAGCCCCATGAAGACCAGCCCCACCAGGGAGGGGCCCCACGCCAGGAGGGTCATCCCGGCGGCGATCAGGACCACCTGGATCAGGAACGACAGGGTCTGGACGAAGTGGAAGGTGAACTGGCCGGCCTTGTCGAAACACTCCGCGTAGTAGAAATCGATGGTGCTGGCCGGCAGGGGGTGGTTCGCTTTCCGCCACAGGAGGAGGTGGGTCAGCGCCATCTTCAGGCGGACGTTCACCCGCCCGGTGAGCAGGATCTTGGACTGGAAGGACCCGACCCGGGCCAGCGCCTGCAAGATGGCCACCCCCAGCAGGCCCAGCCATATCCAGGGGCTGGTGATGGTCGCGTCGGAAAACGGCAGCCAGCCCGGCAGCCTGCCCGGGGCGGTGATCCCCAAGGCGCTCATGAACAGGACGAAAAACCAGGCGAGAACATATTCCAGGAGGGCCAGGAGGACCGAGGAGAGGATCTCGAGGGTCAGCAGCAGCAACCCGGGCCTTCCCAGCAGTTTCATCACGCCGCGCAGCGTCTCCCGAATCGGCGGGGGGGATTTCATGGGGACACGACCTTCCGGGAAAGCCCGGCCGCCTTCCGGCGGCGAAGGTAGGCCCGGCCGCCCCGCATCACCCCCCAGGCCCAGGCGGCGCGGAACAGGATGACAAGGGGGAGGGCCAGCAGGATCCGGCCGGGCCGGCAGGGGAACCATCGCTTGAGCGTCACCCAGGTCTCGTTCACCAGGCGCCAGGGGCCGTTGAGCATGAACAGGAGCGGGTGATCGGGGAAAAGCCAGAGCTGCTCCGTCCGCCCGGGCAGGTACACCCTCCGGACGTGCAGGCCCCAGTGATAGAACTTGACCAGCGCGGCGAACAGGGACTCGCGGCCGCGGATGTAAACGCCCGCCCGGGGGTTGAAGCGTATTTCGTAACCCGCCCGCAGCACCTGCCGGCACCAGTCGAAATCCTCGAGCCAGTGAAGCTCCTCGTTCATCGGCCCGACCCGGTCCGCGACCCGGCGGGGCAGGGCCATGTTGCCGGACGGCTGGAAGGTGGACCGCCGGGGCGGCAACCCCTCGTGCCAGTTGAAGAGGGCCGTGGCGTTCTCGGCAAACGCCGTCAGGCTTCGCTGGGCGGGGTCGGGCGAGATGGCCCCGCCGCTGATGCCGACGGCGGGGTCGGAGAGCAGCACGGCCAGGTGCTCCCGGACGAAATCCGGCCCGGCCGGCCGGGTATCGACGTCCAGGAAGATGATCACGTCCCCGCGGGAGGCGCGCAGGCCGGTGTTCCGCGCCGCCGCCGGCCCCTGCCGCGGCTCCTCCAGGCGGCGCACCGGCAGCCTGGCCGCCAGCTCCCGGGACCCGTCGGTGCTGCCGTTGTCCACCACCAGGATCTCCAGCTCCGTGCCGGGCGGCAGCCGCTGCGCCCGCAGGGCATCGACCAGGCCGGCCAGGGTCGAGGCCCCGTTCAGGCAGGGAATCACCACGCTCACCCGTTGGCGGGCCGACGTGCCCCCGCTCATGGCCGCCCCGCCGTGCCGGGGCCCTGGGGCGCAGCCGGCAGGATGAACTTGTGCGGGAAGAAATCCCCCTGTTCCTGCAAGGCCAGGAAGACCCGGCGGTAGCGGGCGGCCCGGGGGTCGTCCGCCGCCGGGGCGGGGCCGTTCGGCCGGGACCGCGTTTCCGGCGCGGACAAGCGGTCCGGCGGATCGGGCTCGCCGGCGAGCCAGGCGGTGGCCAGGGCGTCCATCTGGTCCAGCAGCACGGACAGGGGAGGTCGTTTCGACGAGCGAAACCGGCGGCGATGGAGCGTTCGGCTGACCTCCACCAGCCGGTGGCGCAGTCCCCCCGGCGGCGGCAGGGCCTTGCGGACCTGGCGGAGGACGCCCTGCGCCGGCCGGGTGTCCGCAGCGCCGAGGGGAACGGCGGGCCGGCCCGCCGCCAGGTCCGCCGCCCGGCCGATGAGGGCGAGCGCGTCCGGTCCCAGTTCCGGGGCGTAGGGCTGGATGCGGTCCCGGACCCGGTCGGTGCGGAGCAGGTCCACCCATTCGGGGCGCGGCCTGCCGCGGCAGGCGTGCAGGAGCCGGGCCTGGGCGGCCTCCAGGAGCGCCTTTCCCAGCAGGGCGGAAAAGGCCGCGGGATAGAGCAGCGCTTCCGCCAGGTGCTTGAAACTCCGCCAGAGGGCCCCGGACGCCCGCGGCGCGGTCAACGCCTCCAGGCAGACGGACGCCGCCGGGTCCCCGGCGACGATCCGCCCGCCGGTGGTCGACCAGCCCCGCCGGAAGACGGGGGCCCAGACCAGGCCGATGTCCAGCGTGGCGGCCAGGCCCAGTGCCCGCAGACGCGGCCCCAGGAGGGCCCAGAGCCTTGCGGGGCGGAGCAGGCGCCAGTCCGGCGCGATCACCACCAGGTCGTAGTCGCTCCGGCAGACGGCTTCCCCGTCCACCGTCTCCCACCGCCCCTCGTTGACCGACAGGCTGCCGGTGAGCAACACGGTCGCCCGGGGCAGCACCCGCAGCAGCGCCCGGCTGATCTCCCGCAGGTCCCCCCGGACCCGGGCGGTCAGCCCGGCCGGGCCGTCCCGCAGCAACGGCTCCTGCTCGATGTCCATCCGCAGCCCGTGCCCCGGCCCGGCGGGCTCCCCCGCCGCACCGGCCGGGACCCGGACGGGCGCCGGGCCGTTTCCGCCGGCTTCCCCGCCCGACAGGCCGCGGCTGATCCCGGCGAGCAGGCTCACCGTGCGCAGCTTGTCGAGGAAAGGGTAGGCCAGCGCTTTCGGCCAGGGCAGACCGCGGGTGCGGTGGGCCCGCACCATCCAGGGGTAGCGCAGCAACCCCGCCGCGGTGCGCCAGCAGGCCCAGCGGTATCGCGCCGCGGACAGGAAGCGCGGGTGGAAATCCCGGGCGTGTTTGCGGCGGAAGGCGGCCACCCCCAGCCCTTCGTGGAAACTGCGGGCGGCCAGTTGGCGAAGGCCGTCCGGGCCCGGGTGCACGACCACCGCCCGCGGGTTGTAGCGGAAATCCAGCCCTCCCACGGTCTGGACCCGCCAGGTCAGGTCGGCGTCCTCCCCCCAGCGGAAGGACTCGTCGAAGACCCCCACCCGCTCCAGGGCGGCCCGGCTCACGGCCAGGTTGCCGGTGGCCGCCGTCGGGATCACCTGGGAGAGCAAGTCCGCCTGGGAAATGACCCGACGGTATTCCGTGAAGCGGCTGACGAGGCGGGGTGACGGGGCGCCCTCGATCTCGCCGACGAAGAACCCGACCGCCGGGTCGTCCCACGCCTCCAGCAGTGCCGTCAGCCAGTGGGGTCCCGGGACGCAGTCGCCGTCCAGGAAGACGATGAAGTCGCCTCTCGCCTGGCGGATCCCGGTGTTGCGGGCCCGGGCCGGCCCGCGGACGAGGGCGCTCGACACCGTGACGGGGTAGCGGGCGGCACGGGCCGGGGTGTCATCCGTGGACCCGTTGTCCACCACGATGATCTCCCGGGACGCGGGAGGATAGGTCTGGGCCAGCAGGGCCTTCAGGCAGGCGTCCACGTGCTCCGCCTCGTTGAGGACCGGCACGACGACGGAGACGAAGGGCCAGGTCCTCATCACGTTCCCCGCGGCCGGGCGACCACCGGGACCCGCTTCCAGGGGTCGGGTTGATAGGCGATGACGTCGTAAGGCTCCAGCGCGAAAAGGTACCCGTAGCCGTGCAGGCGGTGCAGGCACGCCTGCATCTCCGTCCAGGACATGATCTGGTCGCCCAGGCCGTGTTCGAAACGGACGAGGGCCGGGCGGAACCGCTCGAAGTCCACCATGGCCAGGATCTCCCGGTCGTACCCCTCCGTGTCGATCTGCAGCAGGTCGAACTGACGAATCCCCTGCTGCTCGAGCAGTTCCGGGAAGGTGAGACAGGGGACGTCCTCCGTGAGGATGTGCTCCTCCGGGACCCCGAAGCGGCGCAGGTGGTCCCGGTCGAAGGACGCCATGCCCGGCGCGCCGCCGGGGAGACGGGGGGCCGAAAGGTCCGCCCGGTGGAGCACCGCCCGGCGGAGGGTCCGGTGCAGCGCCGCCTGGACGCCGCGGACCTGGGGTTGGTCCCGGTAGTTGTGCATCAGCTGCCGAAAGACGTCGGGGAGCGGTTCCACCACGACGCCCCGCAGCCGGTACTGCCGGACGAAGGGGGCCAGTTCGTCGCACATGAGGCCGTCGTTGGCGCCGATCTGCACGAAGAAAAAATCCGGGTTCCGCTTCAGCTGCTTGAGCAGCAGGACCTCCAGCAGGGAGAGGCTGCAGAGGCCCCGGACCAGGTATCCCCGCCGGGCGGCCCAGGTGCGGAAGGTCGTTTTCCAGTTCATGGTCGCTCCTGCAAAACCCGGCGTGCCAGCCGGACCAGCGGGTTTTCCCTCGCCGCCTCCGCCATTTCCAGGAAACCGGCCCGGAAGGGTCGCGTCTTCCAGGCCAGGTATTCCTGGTAGGCCTCCTCGTGGCCGTCCAGGTAGCGCAGGTACTCGGCCAGCGCCCGGGGGGGCCCCAAGGCCGGCGCGTCGATGTAACAGCGCTCGCCGGGGGCGAAATCGGCCACGTTGGGCGCGCCCAGGTACACGGGCACCGAGCCCGTGATCAACGCCGAGAAGAACTTCTCCGTCACGTAGTCCACGCCGCGCGAATTCTCGAAAGCCAGGGTGAACTTGTAGGCGGACTGCAGGTCGTGCTTGGCCCGGAGGCTGCCGTCATCGCCGGGGAAGGGGCGGTTGTTCAGGCAGCGGCCGCAGGAGTGCACGGGGAGGTGCCGCATCAGTTCCCGGACGTACAGCGTCCGCCCGCTGGTTTCCCGGTAACTGGAGGCCAGGAACAGGCACAGCGGCGAATCCGGGCCGCGACCGCCCGGCTTCGGGCGCGGGGGAAGGCGCAGGTGCTCCACCGCGTCCGGGCCGTAGTAACACAGGTAGGGCATGAAGATCTCCGCTTCCCGGCGGTAGGTCATGCGCAGGTCGAAGCGGCGCATGAAGCGCGGGTCGTCCAGGCAGGGGTAGGCCTGGGCGCTCTCGAACGACCAGGCCACCCACACCTGGCCGGGCGGCTTGGACAGCCTGCGCAATGCACCGGGCGGCAGCCCGGGGACGTGGAACACGACGGCGGCGGCCTCGGCGAAGCGGGCCCGGTCGGTCGTGAAGGTCACCCCCGGGGGGGCCGCGTCCGAGGGGAACTCCAGCGGTTGCTCCCACATGCGGTTGTAGACCAGGATCACCGTTTCGCCGGCCGCGTTGCTCCGGGTCGGACGGCTCGCGAGCGGGGCCCCGCGGACGGCACCGGCGCCGGCCGGCCCCGCCGACGAACCCGTCGGCCAGGGGAGTTCACGGAGCCGGCGCCGTAACCGGGCGGGGGCGCTGCGGCGCAACGCCTGGCGCAGGCGGTTCCGGAGCAGGATCCAGCGGAGTGCGGCACGACTGGGCCAGGGGGGCGGCGCGGCATTCATGAGGGCCATTGTAGCAACGAAACGGGTTGCGGGCAAGCGTCGCGGCGTCCGTTCAAATTCGGCGCCCACCCCCCAAACCTGACGCCCTTGTAAAAAGTCCTTTTCTCTCACAGAGGCACGGAGGCACGGGGAAATGCAAATCGGATTTGGTTGAAAAAAACAATTCTTATGATTCTTCCCCGTGCCTTCGTGCCTCTGTGAGATCAAAATCCGGACTTTTGTAAATCATCAAGCCCGTCTCGACTTGGGGTGGACGGAGGAGTATAACGGTGCGTGGCGAGGGCGCCGGCGTGGCCTTCCCTCGATCGAGATCCTGAACAGGCGGTTCTCATGAACAAGCTCAGAAAAACGGTCGTGCTGGGTGCGGGGGGGTTCATCGGCGGCCACCTGGCCGGGCGGCTGAAGGCGGAAGGTTGCTGGGTGCGCGGCGTCGACCTGAAATACAATGAGTACCACCAGCACGCCGACGAGTTCGTCCTCGGGGACCTGACCGACCCGGCGATCGCGGGGTCCGTCATCCCGGAAGGCGCGGACGAGGTCTACCAGCTGGCCGCCGACATGGGCGGGGCCCTGTATCTCTTCACGGGGCGCAACGATGCGAATGTATTGCACAACTCCGCGCTCATCAACCTGAACGTGGCGCGGGCATGTGTGACCCGGAAGGTGAAGCGGTTGTTTTTTTCTTCCTCCGCCTGTGTCTACCCGGCGTACAACCAGCTGGACCCCCTCAACCCGGCGTGTTCGGAGGCGATGACGTACCCGGCCGAGCCCGACAGCGAGTACGGGTGGGAAAAACTCTTCAGCGAGCGGCTGTACCTGGCGTTTCACCGGAATCACGGCCTGGACGTCCGGATTGCGCGGTTCCACAACATCTTCGGGCCGTGCGGGGCCTGGACGGGCGGCAGAGAGAAGGTTCCGGCGGCGCTCTGTCGAAAAGTGGCCCAGGCGCCCGACGGGGGAGAGATCGAAGTGTGGGGGGACGGGCTGCAGACCCGCTCGTTTCTGTACATCGACGAGTGCCTGGAGGCCCTGTCCCGCTTCATGCGACGGGAAGGGTTTGTCGGGCCGGTGAACATCGGCTCGGAGGAACGGGTCACCATCAACCAGCTGGCCCGGATGGTCATCGAGGTGTCCGGCAAGGACATCCGGGTCAGAAACCTCTGCGGCGACGACTTCGTCGCGAAATACGGTTTCCCCTGCCCGCAGGGCGTGCGGGGACGGAACTCCGACAACGCGCTCTTCCGGGAAAAGATGGGTTGGGCGCCGACGAAAAGCTTGAGAGAGGGAATCGCCGAGACCTACGCCTGGGTCAACGGGCTCTGCTGACAACCCCCCTCGTCCTGCCGTCGTCCCGCCAAAATCGTGGCTTTTGTCTCTTCACCCATAGGGGTGAAATATTCGTAGCTTGGGGGGGCCACGTTTCCCCCGCCCCGCGCGCCGCCGGGGTTCAATTTGTGTAGAATCCTATCCCCGAATCGCTCCCCGAACCCCGCCAGTTCAATCTGAATGTACCGACGGGGAGTGCGGCGCGCAGGCCGCCGGAGTGACGGTGGGAATGTCCTGGGGAGTGCGGCGCGGAGGTCTGACGGAGCGCCGCTTTTTGACAAACCCCAGGAGTAAGGCGCGCAGGCCGCCGGAGCGCCGTCGGAAGGGGACCGCCTCACCATCGCGGGGGACGCAAGGTCACCAGAGGGCGCACCGCTCCCGGAGGGCCGGGTCTTTGTCCGCCGTCACTCTCCCCGCGCCGCTCCGGAAGCCTGCGAGGCGCGGTCAAAGCGCCGCTCCGTCAGACCTGCGCGCCGCACGGGATTGGCCTCCCTCACGGCGATGTTCCGGCCCTTGCACAATTCGGCGTCCGAACGCCGCAGGCGTGTAACTGTGTAGCGAGGGCGGCGGGATGGCCGTCCAATCGAACAGATACCACATTTCGCAACCTGATTTTTTTAGGCATGTTGCGAATTTGTTTCCGGGGAGGAACGCTCTGAAACAGGCCTCCAGGGTTCACCGGGTCGGGCCGGGGGGCGACGATGGCAGGCGGAGGGTGGCCAGGGCGCCGCCGGCGGGGGCGTTTTCGAGGCGGACGGCGCCGCCGTGGAGCAGCGCCACCTCCCGCACCAGCGCGAGCCCCAGCCCGGAACTGCGGGCCCGGGTCCCCGGCCGCGGCAGGGAGTAGAACTTCTCGAAGACCTTGTCCAGGGCGTAGTCGGGGACCCCGGTCCCATTGTCGGCGACGCGCAGCTCGATTCCCTCGGCCGTCTCCCGGACCGTCAGCGAGACCCGCCCGCCCCGGGGCGTGAAGTCCAGGGCGTTCTGGACCAGGTTGGACACCGCCAGGCGCAGCAGCATCCGGTCGCCCCGCACCGGGCACGGGGGTCCCGGGTCCGTCTCGATGGCGATCCCCCGGGTTTCGGCCAGGGGGGTCAGACCTTCCGCCTCCTCCCGCACCAAGGCCGCGAAATCGAGCGTTTCCGGCCCGGGGAGGGCCTTGAGGTTCTCGATGGCGGCCAGCTGCGGCAGCCGGTCGGACAGGCAGCGGATCCGCTCGCTCTCCGCCAGGACGTTGGCCACGAAGCGGGCGCGGTCCTCCGCCGGCAGGTCCTCCTGCAGCAGCTCGGCCGCCCCCCGGATGGAGGAGAGCGGCCCCTTGATCTCGTGGGTCAGGGCCCCGACGTAGTGCTCCACGTAACGTTTCCCTTCCAGCTCGTCCCGCATCTCCTCGAAGGCGCCCCCCAGGCGGCCGATTTCGTTCCGGCCCAGCGGGGGGAGGGCGGTGCGCTTCCCCTGCCGCACCGCCTCGGCCCAGGCGGCCAGCGTCTCGATGGGGCGGGTGACCCAGAACGTCAGGAGGAGGCCGAGCCCGGCCAGGGCCAGACCCGCCACGGCGGCGGCCGTGAGGATGGCCCGGCTGGCGCCCCGGACGAACATCTTCACGTCCGACGCCGGCTTCCCCACGCTCACCACGCCGACGAGCCGACCGCCCTCCCGCACCGGCGCCGCCACGTACAGCACGGTGGAGTAGTCGTCGGCCGGGTCCGTCCGGGTGGCCCTCGAGCCGTAGCGGCCCCGGAGCGTCAGCCAGACGTCGTTCCAGCGGGAGAAGTCCTTCCCCTCGCTCTCGCCGTGGCGCGAGTCGTAGACGACGACCCCGCTCCCGTCGGTGACGTAGACGTGGATGTTGGTGCCGCTCCGGCGGTGCTCGTAGATCCGGGCTTCCAGGGGGTGGCGGAACGTGCCGGCCAGGGCTTGGCGCAGCCCGTCGGCGCGCCGGCGGATGTCCCCCGGGCGCGACTCCAGGAAGCCGGCGAGGACCTGCACCGTGTCCAGGAGGGCGTCCTCGACGGCCCGGAGGGGCTGGACGCGGGCGTCGCCCAGCAGCCAGGCGGCCAGCACGGCGAAGACCCCCGTCACCAGGGCGAGGAAGCCCAGGAGGATGCGCGTCCTTATCCTCATGCGTCGTCCTTGAGCGAGTAGCCGAAGCCCCGGTGGGTGACGACGGGGTCCTCGTCCGGGCGGACCTCCTTCAGCTTGGCGCGCAGGGTCTTGACGTGGGTGTCCACGGTGCGGTCCGTGCTCATCTCCGGCGCGTCCCAGGCGACGGCCATCAGTTCGTCCCGGGTGAACACCCGTCCGGGGCGCCCCACCAGGGTCTTCAGGAGTCGGTACTCGTACCGGGAGAGGTTGAGGGGGACCCCGTGGTAGAGGATGCGGCACCGCTCCGGCTCCACGCTGAAGGCCGACGGACGGCCCATCGCGGGCGGAGGGGGCGTGCCCGCCCCGCGCCGGCGCAGCACCGCCTTGACGCGGGCCGCCAGCTCCCGGGGGCTGAAGGGCTTCACCACGTAGTCGTCCCCGCCGATCTCGAGGCCCAGCACCCGGTCGATCTCCCCCACCCGGGATGTCAGGAAGATGACGGGGACGTCGGACCCCTTCCGGATCTCCTTGCACAGTTCGAAGCCGCTGACGTCGGGGAGGCCCACGTCCAGGATCACCAGCGCCACGCCCCCCTCCGCCAGGGACCGCCGCGCCTCCCCGCCGGTGGCGGCCCAGGCGGGGTCGAAACCCTCGGCCCGGAGGACGTAGACGATGGGGTCCACCACCGCCGATTCGTCCTCCACCACCAGGATGCGCTGCCGGTTCTCCACCGCCTCCCTCCCATGCCGCCCGCCGCTTGTGTCCAGGCCATTGTAACTCAGTCCGTCCGGCGGAAGAAGTACATCAGCACCCCGGTGACGACGAAGAGCAGGAGGCTCCCCACCAGCAGGGCGGTGTCCTCGAGGCGGAGGATGACGTACAGCACCCCGTAGAGCGCCGCCAGGACGCCCCCGACCGCGACGGCGGACCCGGTGCTTCCGAAGATCCCCCGGGCGAAGAGCCCCACCTGCGCCAGGACCCCCAGGGACGCGAAGCCGTAGGCGCTGTCGAAGCCCGCGACCTCCGACAGGGAGAGCAGAAGGGTGTAGAACACCACCAGGGCCACGCCCGCCAGCAGGTACTGGACCAGCGTCGGCCGGCGGGGGGAGCGCGTCTCCGCGAGGAAGAAGGCCACGAAGGTGAGGAAGATGAATAGGATGGCGTACTTGAGGGAGCGCGTGACCTTCTGGTAGCCGTCCACCGGGTAGACCAGGCGCACGCCGAAGGCGGAGCGGGTCAGGTCCTTCGCGAAGTCGGTGCCCGCGGAGAGCGCGTGCTGCGGGAAGTTCCGGTTGAACTTGAGCACCTTCCACGACGCCTCGAAGCCGGCGGGGCCGATCCGGCGGGTGTCGGGGAGGAAGGCCCCCCCGAAGCCCGGGTCGGGCCAGGGGGACCGCAACCTCACCGTGGTGGTTTCGCCGAGGGGGAGGAAGCGGATGTCCTCGCTCCCGTTGACGGTGAGTTCCAGGCTGAACCGGACGCGCCCGCCCGCGTCAGCGGCGGCCACCGCGGGGCCTCGGGCCGAGATCCCGGCCGGGAAGAGGTTGGGCGCCGTCCGTCCGGGCTCGAGGTCCAGGGCCTTCCCGTTCCACAGCAGGCGCACCCCGTCCCGGATCCCCCGCAGGTCCGAGATCCCGACGGAAACCACCGACTGGTCCCGGCGGACCGGGTAGTCGACCAACTCCGGGGCGTCGGGCCCGGGCAGGTCGAACGACCCCTCCAGCCGGAGGCGCGCGGAGTAGAGAACCACGGGGTAGAGGGTGCGGTAGCGGAGGACGGGGGTGACCTCGCCCGTGACGGTGAGTTCCCGGGGAAGCACGTGGTAGTAGCCCGCGTCGGAGAGGATCCCCGTCCGGGGGTCCACGGTGCACAGGGGGAGGGAGACCACCGGCGCGCCGACCACCTGGGCCCCACCCCAGGTCCCGGCCACCTCGCGGACCACGTCGTCCCGCGTCCGGCGGCGCTCCTCCACGAGGTCGAGGATGGGGACCGTCGCCAGGTACAGCAGGACGATCAGGCCGAGGATCCCGGCGAAGCGGACCGCCCTGCCGCCAAGGGGGAGCGGGCCCGGGGCGACGGGGGTCGAATTGAACGAATCGCTTGGTTCAAACATGGCTGCCTCCGTTTGGTTGGTGATGGGCTGACGCGGGGGGTCGGGCGGGGAGGGCACGTTCCGGCCGAACCGCCCCCGTGTCCCTTCACGAGACCATTCTCACGCACGGAAGTGAGCATTTTTCGAAAGGCAACCGAAATGGCGGTGAAATCGCGGTGAAGTCCGTGGAAGGCCCGAGGGCCGCCACCACCGCAGCGAGGCGGTTCAGCCGATCCGTGCCCGGCGACGGCGGGGCCCGGGGGGGATGAAGTCGTCCTTCTCCCGCTCGGCAATGACCCGAAGCGCCAGGTTCACCAGGATTCGTTCCTTGGCAGAACCAGCAGCATCTCCCGGTCCACGGCCGATTTCCAGTGGACCCAGGCGTTCAGCCGGTCGATCAGGAGGTCCTCCAGGCCGATGACGTAAAGGCCCAACCCCTCCCCGAGGTCAATCTCCTCCCGCAGGGCATCCTCTCCGGCCAGATCGGCCGCGGGGCATTTCACGGCGATGTTCCAGCCCTCCTGGACCCAGTGCCGGCCTTCCCGGCGGAAGCCGAGGCCGTCCAGCACCTCGTCGAACGCGGTGGAGCGGGGGTAGGCCAGATCGATGTCGGCCGTGAATTAACCTCGCGGGTGTAGTAGGCGAGTGCGCATTCCCCGATCAGTTGCGGGCCCGTTCGAAGGCGATGTCGTAGGTCTGCCCCTCCACGGCCTGGAAGTAGGTGCCCAGGAGCCGGTCGGACACCGGGTCGTACTGCAGGTCGTACTTCGACCCCGGGTAATTGACGTCCCGCAGCTCGACGTAGACGCGAAGGGCTCCGTCCTTCCGGCTCCACTTCGCCATGAACACGTTGATCTTCCGGGGGTTGAAATAGGAGGCCGCCAGGCGGCCGTCCGCCAGAACGTCTCGGAGTTCGAGAACGTAGCCGCCGTCCGGCCGGACCCATTTCCCTTCCAGGCGCTGGTAATCGGGGGGCGGCGCCGCGGGTTTCCCCGGTTTCGGTTTCGCCGGGGAGGCCGCGTGGGCGAACGGTGCCCCGAGCAGGGCGAAAAGGGCCAGGAACGGGATGACGGGCATCAGGGCGGCGGGTTTCTTCATGGTTTGCCTTCCTTTGGGAGGTTTGGCGGCCCGGAGTCGTCCGGGGCGGCCTGGAGGAGCAGGGGACGGTCCACCGCCCGCATCACCAGGGAGGCGGGGTACCCGTTCTCCAGGAGTTGCGTGATGGCCCGCAGGTACTTGCGGATGTGGCGGAAGAACTTTCGGTACCCCGCGCAGAGGTAGTGCAGCCCGGGCTCGCCCCGGGCGGACTCGGTGAAGCGGTGCTTGGGGCACCCCCCCCGGCATGCCGCCAGGACCTCGCACTCCCGGCACTGGAGCGGCAGCGCGGTCTCCTTCCCCACGCCGAACCCCGACCGGCGGGAGCGCTCCGCCAGGTCGTCGAGGCGGTCGGCCCGGACGTTCCCGAGCTTGAGCTGCGGGTAAACGCCGTGATCACAGGCGTAGACGTCGCCGTTGTGTTCCACCGCGAGGGAGCGTCCGCACCGTTGCGCGTGGACGCAGACGGGCGAGGGGTTGCCGACCCAGGCGTTGAGGGCCCACTCGAAGTTCATGACGAAGACCGTGCCCACGTCGTGGCGAACCCACTCCTCGTACACGGCGATGAGGAAGTCGCCGTAGTCCTCGGGGAGAACGGACCAGGGGGTGACCCCCTCCGGTTCGACGGGGGCTCCCGGGGAGCCGAACCCCGCCAGCCGGAGCCCCTGCGCGGCGGTGCCGGCGTCGGCCGGGCGCTCCACCACCGGCGTGAACTGGATGAATTCCACGCCCTGCTCCCGGAGGAAGCGGTAGACCTCCAAGGGGTGTCGGGCCGTCTCCCGGGCCACGCACGCCAGGACGTTGAACGCGACGCCGTGCTTCTTCAGCAGGCCCAGTCCCCGCATTACCGCGTCGAAGGTGCCGCGGCCCGCCCGGTCCCGCCGGTAGCGGTCGTGGATCTCCCGCGGGCCGTCCAGGCTGAGGCCGACCGTGAATTCGTGTTTCCGGAGGAAGGCGCACCAGTCGTCGGTGAGCAGGGTCCCGTTGGTCTGGAGCGCGTTCGTGATCTTCTTCCGCCGGGTGAAGCCCTTCTGGATCGCCACCACCCGCCGGAAGAAGTCGACCCCCAGGAGGGTCGGCTCCCCGCCCTGCCAGACGAACTCCACCTCCGGCGTGGGTTGGCTGTTGACGTAGTTGGCGATGAAGGCGCTCAGGACCGCGTCGCTCATCCGGGTCTTCCCGCCGGCCCCGAAGAGGGCCTGTTTCTCGAGGTAGAAGCAGTAGGCGCAGTCGAGGTTGCAGGCGGGCCCCGCGGGCTTGGCCACCACGTGGAGGCCCCGGGGAGCGTTGGCTGTTTTTGGGTTATCTGTCTTGTTTGGCAACGTTCGGGTCCTCGTTGAATCGCCCCGCAAGCGGGGCTCCTCATCTCATCGCCGCCTCTCCCCGGGGCTCGGGCGAAGCGCCCGTCGCCCCTCTCCCCGGGGCTCGGGCGAAGCGCCCGTCGCCCCTCTCCCCGGGGCTCGGGCGAAGCGCCCGTCGCCCCTCTCCCCGGGGCTCGGGCGAAGCGCCCGTCGCCCCGGGCTACACTCAGTCGCCCCGCAGGCGGGGCTCCGGGAACCCGCGCCCCGAAGGATGACATTATAGCATCCCTTGCCGGAACAGGCTCAGCGAGGAGTCCAGCCCGTTCACGTCTTTTTCCGGAAGGTGCACCATCTCTCGGCCACCGCTGTAAAGGGATCGAGCGAGTGTTCCCCGGGGCGATGGCTTTCCGCAGAAACTTGTTGCGTGGGGGGGTGAGTTTAGCCAGGAACGAAGAGCATTCCTCAGGAGCCCGCGAAGCGGGCGATTGAGTGTAGCCCGGGGCGAAGGGCGCTTCGCCCGAGCCCCGGGAACCCGCCGGAAAAAGAATCGGAGCCCCGCTTGCGGGGCGATTCGTTTCCATGAATCAATCATTTCGGTCACATGGATCATCACAACATGATGTCCACCGGTTTGGGGCCGATGATTCTCGGGATGCGACGGCATTCCTGCGGCCCCGCCCATCCTCATTTCCAGATGTATTTTTCATCGTATTCGATCCCGTGCCGCTGCAACATCCGGAGAAATTCTTCCTGAAAACTCATCCTCCGGTGGTGCGCCTCCTGCCCCCGGATATACTCCCTCACCCTGTCGATCGCGGACATGCTGACGGAGAAGGCCCCGTACCCCTCCTGCCAACCGAACCCCGGCAGGTCGAACTCCCGGTGCACCCACCCGGAGGAACGGCTTTTCAGGTCGCGCATCAGGTTGGCCGCGCTCACGTCCTTGGAGATTTCGGTCAACAGGTGGACGTGATCCTCGGTCCCGCCGATCTCGCGGACCTGCCCGAACTCCTCGTTCACGATGCGGACCATGTAGGGGAAAAGGCGATCCCGGAGCGGTTTTTTCAGGAAGCAAGCCCTGCCCTTCGAGGAGAAGACAAAATGAAGGGTTATTTGGGTGAACGTGTGTGCCATGTTGACATTCCTTCGTTTTGATGATTATGAAAAATCGTTGGGTGGCCGGAAACGTGTTCGTCATTCATCCGATCGGACATGGCCAGCCGTTGATGGTCTTTTTTCGAGGCTATCCTTGTTTTGAATCGCCCCGCAGGCGGGGCTCCTCGTCTCATCACCGCCTCAATCCCGGGGCTCGGGCGAAGCGCCCGTCGCCCCGGGCTACACTCCATCGCCCCGCAGGCGGGGCTCTGGGAACCCGCGCCCCGAAGGATGACATTATAGCATCCCCTGCCGGAACCGGATCTCCGACGGGTCCGGCCCGTTCGCGTCTTCTTCCGGGAGGTGCACCTCCTCTACGCCACCTCCCCGAGCCCGTAACGTAGGGGATGGAGCGTAGTCCGGGGTCAGTGTGAACCGCAGGTCTCCGCAACGCGAGGGATGGAGCGCAGTCCGGGGCCAGATGTGCACCGCAGGAGCCCGCAACGCGAAGGATGGATCGTAGTCCCGGGCCAAATGTGAACCGCATGAGCCCGCGAAGCGGGCGATTGAGTGTGGCCCGGCGCAAAGGGTGTTCCGCATGAGCCCGCGAAGCGGGCGATTGAGTGTAGCCCGGGGCGAAGGGCGCTTCGCCCGAGCCCCGGGAACCGGCCGGAAAAAGAATCGGAGCCCCGCTTGCGGGGCGATTCCTGGTTCTCTGGGGTCTGAATTGATTACCGTGTTTGGCAACGCTCGGGTCCAGGTTGAATCGCCCCGCAGGCGGGGCTCTGTTCGATTCCCGGCCCGCCTCCCCGGGGCTCGGGCGAGGCGCCCGTCGCCCCGGGCTACACTCAATCGCCCCGCAAGCGGGGCTCCGGTCGATTCCCGACCCCTCTCCCCGGGGCTCGGGCGAAGCGCCCGTCGCCCCGGGCTACACTCAGTCGCCCCGCAGGCGGGGCTCCTCGTTTCATTACCGCCTCTCCCCGGGGCTCGGGCGAGGCGCCCGTCGCCCCGGGCTACACTCAATCGCCCCGCAGGCGGGGCTCCGGTCGCTTACCCCCCCCCATCGCGCCTCGGGAACGACCCCTACCCGAGGATATTGATGGCGCGCGAGGCGACCACCAGGATCGTGGTCAGGGAAACGGCGCTCTCGAGCATCATCAGCAGCTTGGCCCGGGTGGTCAGCGGCAGGGCATCGGTGGAGCTGAAGGCCGTCGCCGTGGAGAACCCAAGGAACAGGTAGTCGATGAAGACGGGCCGCCAGAAAGGTTTTACGAGCGCGGGAGGGGCGGATTCCGCCGGAAAGACCCAGTCCGGCCGGGCGCCCGCCTCCTTCGCCCGCAGGGCAGGCCCTCCACGGTCCGTCTGCCAGTACACCAGGGAAAAGGCGATGACGTTGGTTGCCCAGGCCCCGACGCTCGAGGAGAGGAGCTGGAGGCCCGTCATCCCGGACGAGTGGTTCAGGATGGCAATGACCACGTGCCGCAAGGACATCAGGGTTGCCAGCATCACCACGCCGGCGCACAGGACCGTGGTCACCCTCTCCACGGGCTCGAACCAGCGACGGGTGGCCGGCAGATCCGACAGCAGCATGGGGAGGACGAAGGTCAGCGTCACCGTGCAGACATACCAGCCGGGGAGGATGCGGATGCGGGCCGGCATCATCACGAGGAGGGCAAGCACGAAAAGAATGGCGGCGGCGGCGGGCCAGCGGGGCTCATGCCGGGGGACGGGTGCCGGGTCTTCACGTGTCACGAATCACCTCTTGTTCTTCCAGGACGGCGTCCTTTTTGCCGCCGGCGGGTGTGATCTTGAGGAGGGTGATCATTTTCATGCAAGTGAGGATGCACGAACCGTGCCACTGCTTCGCGAAGCATGCGCTTTTGCTTGCATCTCAAGTCTTTGGAATCAGATAGTTGAAAATCGTTCCCGGGAGGAACCCGCTCCCGCTCGCGCAAGGGGGTCGGCATTGCGTCCTTTGAGCGAAATATCGCCCGGCACCCCGCCGACACTCGGGTGTCTGCCGGAGCAGGTACTCCCACAACCTCTACATGAAAAGAGATATAGCAAACAGGGGGGTGAGGCGCCCGGCTTTGGCATCGATCATGCGATCTGAATCCCGAAACGGATCCGGGTAACCGGTGAGACCGGGGCCGATGCCGTCCAAGCGGGGCGCCGAAATCCCCGGATCGACGACAGGACGCCCCGGTGACAGAAGGAGAGCCGGCGAGACGGCTGAATACACGTCAAGACTTTCAGGAGGACCGATGAAAAAACTCACGTTATCCCTGTTTCTGCTGATCCTGGCTTCACTCGCGATCGTCCCCGTCTTGGCCGAGGAGGCGGCGAGCGGACATTACATGCCCGGTGCGCTGGCGGACTGCGTCGATGCCCTGCCGCTGAAACCGGGGTTCACGTTCGTCAACATCTTCTCCGCCTACAACGGCGATACGGGCGTCGGGAGGGAGATCCCCATCATCGGCACCGTGGGCCTGAACGTCGAGGGGACCGCCTTCGCCGACTGCCTGCTCCTGTTGTACACCTTCAAACCCAAGGTGCTGGGCGGCCAGTGCGCGGCCCTCGTCAGCCTGCCCCTCGCGCACCTGACCATCGACGCCGACCTGGTCACCCCCACGGGGACGGTCCACCGCAGCCAGTCCGCCAGCGGGCTGGGCGACATCTTCTTCTCCCCCTTCGCGATCGGGTGGAAGGTCAAGGACTGCAACATCGGCGCGATCATGGGCTTCTATGCCCCGACCGGCAAGTACGAGCGGACGAACGTGGCCAACCTGGGGAAGAACTACTGGACCGTCGAGCCGACCTTCTACGTCAGCTATATGGGCCACAAGAACATGGTGGAACTCAGCCTCTTCACCGGTGTCGACTTCAACACCACCAACAACGAGACCGACTACAAGACCGGCACGCAGTGGCACGTCGAGGGGACCGTGGCGAAGCACTGGATGACCAAGTCGCACGCCATCTGGGGAATCGGAGCGAATGTCTATTATTACCAGCAGATCACGGGCGACAGCGGCACCGGCGCGAAACTGGGCGACTTCAAGGGGCGCTCTTTCGGTGTCGGGCCGGCCTTGTCCTTCATCAAGCACACCAAGAAGGCGCTGATCGCGGCCGAAGTCAAGTGGCTCCCCGAACTGAGCGTGGAGAACCGCCTGAAAGGAAATTCCTTCTTCGGAAAGCTGGCGTTCGTATTCTAAGTGGACGGTCCCGGGTTCAAACCCGGGACCCCATGGCCCGAACAACACCCACAGCTTGGGTGATTACCGGGTTTCAACCACGAAATACACGGAATACACGAACAGCGGCAGACCATTCACCGGCCGGGGCGGTCCCGGCAGCCGCCAGAAAGAGCAGGATCACCCACGCGATCTTCCTCGGGAGACCGGGAAGGAGAGCGGATTGGGCGTTCCTCGTCCCGAAAGCGCACGAAGAACCGTTTGACATTGCCCTCACCCCCACCAGGAGAGCACGAACACCCCGCCGAAGACGGCCGGAAACAACCAGCGGACCCGGACGTCGAGACGGTCGACGAGGGGGGGGCGGTCCCGGCGCACCAGCCTGGCGCCGAGCGTCACCAACTTGCAAAGAAGAAGGGAGGGAGGGAAAACAAGGGTTTTTGACGGCGCTCCCCGGTCCGGGCTTCGAATCCAGGTTGCATTTATGCTTTCCCCCCTCCAGGTCAGGGTCGGGCGGACGCGGGGCTCGCGACGACCGGTGCGTTCCCGGACGACGCGCCGACCCCCGGCCGGATTGTCACTCGATCCCGGCGACTCCCTTGTTCTGGAGGACCCGCACCACCACCCGGCGGGCTTTGGCCTGCCCCTCGGGGGTCCGGTCGTTGGCGACGGGCGCTCGCTCCGGCCACTCACCCATGGCCGCCGGCGCCAGCAGGCAGACCGCGGGAATCCCTCCCTGCTGGAGCAGCAGGGCCGTGACGGCTTCCGCACGCTGCTCACTGAGTTTCTGGTTCCTGGCGGCGTTGCCGACCGGCGAGGCGAATCCCTTCACAGCGATCCGGTACCCCTTGACGGTCTTGGCCTTCTGCGCCAGCGCCATCAGCAGGGGAACGTACGAAGGCTCGACGGCGGTCTTGTTGTTGCCAAAGTAGACCGTCACCTCGTCCCAGATGTAGAACTCGGCCAGCTGGCCAAAGCGGGCGGTGTTGGCGGCAATGGCGGCCTTGTGCTCCTCGATCTGGCGCTGCTGCTCGGCCAGTTCGGCCTGCTGCTTTTTCAGCTCGTCGTTCTGCGCCTGCAGTTCCGCGTTCTGTTTCTCCAGCTCCTCCTGGTTCTTCCGGGCCTGTTCCTGGGTCTCGTGCAGGCCGGCCTGGATGGACTGGGCCCGCTCAAGGTCGTCCCCGTTGAACCGGACGGACTTCGCCACGAGCTGCTGCTTACTGTCGTAGGTCCCTTCCACCTGGACCGGGAGGCCCGTGACGAGGCAGGACATCGGCATGGCCTTCTTGCGCACCTTCAGGGCGCCCAGGTTCTGGGCCACCTGGGTTTTCTTCGTCAGCCGGACGACCACCTCCGCGTTTTCGGGCGTCTGGATCGTCAGGATCATCTCGGTGCGCTGCTTGATCAGGCCCTCCACCTTGACGGTCCCGGCGAAAACGGCCGTGCAGCCCAGGATTCCCAGCAGAGCCACCCGGGCGATTGCCGTTGATACTTTTTGGATTTCGTTTCCTCTCATGACCGGATCTCCTTTATTCCTAGATATTCACTGCTTCCAGGTCCACCCGGGAGCTCTTGAAGACCCGTACCGGGAAAATCCGGGAACCAGGAGCCCCGGGGTCCCCTCGTCTGCCGGTGGACACCGGGATTTTCCCGGCGATCGGGGGCAAGACGAGGGAATTCCCTCGAGACAGGGTAATTGCATTCTCTGTGCCAACCCGACGCCGGGAAAAGCACGCGGGACAAATGCCTTGTCGTCAGTGAAAGAATAAGGACCCTCCGGAGTGCCGGATGTCGTCAAGCCCGGGAAGGGGACGGTATTCCGACCCGGGGACGGAATCCCGACTCACTTCGGAGCGGTTCCCCGGGGCGAGGGGACTTTGGGCGTAGCGCGGGGCTCCGTCCCGCGCACGGATCGGCCGCGGCGGGATCGTCCGTCGCCCGGAGGGCGACGGTACGCGCAGGGCGCGGGCGCGCGCTCACCTGCCTTTGGCGAAAACGCCCTGATTGCCGGCCTCCAGGGCTTTCACGGGGTCGACCAGCCCGAACAGCTGGATCATTTTCGCCACCACGCCGGTCCACCCGGTCTGGTGGGACGCGCCCAGGCCGGCGCCGTTGTCGCCGTGGAAGTACTCGAAGAAGAGGAGGTGGTCCCGCCAGTGGGGGTCGTTCTGGAACTTCTCCGTCCCGCCGTACACCGGCCGGCGGCCGTCCTCGTCCCGCAGGAAGATCCGCGCGAGCCGGTCGGCGATCTCCCGGGCCACCTCGAAGAGGTTCATCAGCCGGCCCGAGCCGGTGGGGCACTCGACCTTGAAGGTGTCGCCGTAGTACAGGTAGAACTGCAGCAGGGCCCGGATGAGCACGGCGTTGACGGGCATCCAGACCGGGCCCCGCCAGTTGGAGTTGCCGCCGAACATGCCGGTGTTGGACTCGGCCGGCAGGTAATCCACCCGGTACTCCCGGCCGTTCACGTGAAAGACATAGGGGTGGCGCTCGTGGTACCGGGAGAGGGCGCGGATGCCGTGAGGGCCCAGGAACTCGTTCTCGTCCAGCATTTTCCCGAGGATTCGGCGGAGCCGCTCCGGGGTGACCAGGGCCAGGATCCCCCGCTCGGCCACCCCGAAGTGCCCCGGCCCGGTGGGGTGGATGCTTTCCAAAAGGACCGGCATCTGCACCGACCGGCGGATCAGAGCGGCCATCACTTCCGGGACGAGGTCCCGCTGTCCTTTCTCGATCACGGTGGTGGCAGCCAGCGGCAGGAGCCCCACCATGGAGCGCACCTTGAGTCGCGTGGCGCCGCCGTCCGGGGTCCGCAGCAGGTCGTAGTAGAACCCGTCCTCCTCGTCCCACATGCCGTCCGGCCCGGGCTTGTTCATGGCTGCGGCAATGTAGTAGAAGTGCTCGACGAACTTCAGCACCAGGTCCTGATAGGTGGGGTCCACGGCGATCAACTCGCCGGCCATCTCCAGCATGTTCTGGGTGAAGAGGGCCATCCAGGCCGTGCCGTCCGCCTGCTCCAGGTAGCCGCCCGTGGGGAGCGGGGCGCTGCGGTCGAAGACGCCGATGTTGTCCAGCCCGAGGAAGCCGCCCTCGAAGACGTTCTTGCCGAAGCGGTCCTTGCGGTTCACCCACCAGGTGAAGTTCAGCAGGAGCTTGCTGAAGGCCGCCCGAAGGAACTCGAGGTCCGACTCGCCCCGCACGAGCTGCTCCATGCGATGCAGGAACAGGGTCGCCCAGGCGTGGACCGGGGGGTTGACGTCGCTGAAGTTCCACTCGTAGGCGGGGAGCTGGCCGCTGGGGTGCAGGTACACGTTGCGCAGCATCATCTTCATCTGGTCCTTGGCGAAGTCGGGGTCCACGATGGAGAGGGGCAGGGTGTGGAAAGCGAGGTCCCAGGCTGCGTACCAGGGGTACTCCCACTTGTCGGGCATGGAGATGACGTCGTCGTTGACCATGTGGAACCACTCGCTGTTCCGGAAGTTCCGGCTCCCGGGGTGCAGCGGGTGGGCGCGGTGCTCCTTCAGCCAGGCGTTGGCCTCGAAGAGGTAGTACTGTTTCGACCAGAGCATGCCCGCCAGGGCCTGGCGCATGACCGCGGCCGCGTCGGGGGAAAGGGAGGGCGGCGTCACGGAGCGGTAGAAGGCGTCCGCTTCCGCCCGCCGGGTGGACAGGACGTCCTCGAACCCCGGCCCGAAGGGGGCGCCTTTCCTGGTCCCGACGGCGTCGGACCGCCCGACGAGGCGCACCCGCACCGTCGCGGCCTCGCCGGGGCCCACCGTCAGCTTGTAATGCGCCGCGGCCTTGGTGCCGGTTTTCGCAGGGTTCACCGCGTCGGCCCGGCCGTTCACCACGCAGTCGTTGATGCCGTCCTTGAAGAACTGCCCGGTGACCGGCCGTTCGGGGAAGAGCCGGGCGGTGTGGGTCTCGTTCTCGGTGAAGAGCAGCGGCGCGTCGCCCTCGCAGTGGAAGTCGAAGGCGCCCAGGACCGGGTGGAACGCCTCCAGCGCCCCGGCGCCGCCGGGCCCGTCCACCTGCCGGAGCAGCGGCTTGCCGGCGGGTTCGGCGATCCACGCCGCCCAGTCGTTGCGGAACCAGAGCGTCGGCAGCACGTGCAGCTCGGCCGCCTCCGGCCCCCGGTTGACGGCGGTGACCTTCACCAGGAGGTCCTCCGGGCCCGCCTTGGCGTACTCCACGAAGACGTCGAAGTAGCGGTCCGCGTCGAAGACCCCCGTGTCCAGCAACTCGTACTCGAACTCCTCGCGGGTTCGCCCCCGGTTGGTTTCCACCAGGTCGGCGTAGGGGTAGGCCGCCTGGGGGTACTTGTACAGGAACTTCATGTAGGAGTGGGTGGGGGTGCTGTCCAGGTAGAAGTAGTACTCCTTGACGTCCTCGCCGTGATTGCCCTCGCTGTTGGTGAGCCCGAAGAGGCGCTCCTTGAGGATGGGGTCCCGGCCGTTCCACAGCGCCAGGGCGAGGCAGAGCCGCTGCTTGTCGTCGGAGACGCCGGCCAGGCCGTCCTCGCCCCAGCGGTAGGCCCGGGAGCGGGCGTGGTCGTGGGTGAAGTCGTTCCAGGCGTCGCCGCTCTCGCTGAAGTCCTCCCGGACCGTCCCCCACTGCCGCTCGCTCAGGTAGGGCCCCCACTTCTTCCACGGGAGCCTGCCGTCCCGCGCCTCCTCCAGCCGGATCTTCTCAGCGATTTTCTCCTTTCCCATTTCTCCTCCGTTTTCGTGTGGTTCGTGGTTAAACTCGCCTCAGAACCACCGGTAGTTGTACGCCACGGTCAGGGTCGTGAAATCCGCCCCGACCGCGGTGTAGGCGCCCCGGGAGACGCTGACCTTCAGCGAGTGCGCCGGGGCCAGCGGGATGAACAGCGTGCCTCCGATGCGCGAGTTGCGCTGCAGGTCCATCAACCGGACGCCGTCGACGACGATCCGGCCGCCGATGTAGTAATTGGCGTTGAACATCGCCATCCAGCCCTTTCCGAAGGCGTACCCCACGTGGCCCTGGACGTTGGTGACCGGGCTCTGTTCCCGCAACTGCCCACCGAAGAAGTCGGCGTTGGCGGTGAACATCCAGACCCCGACGTATCCTTCCAGCAGCCACTTGCCCCGGGCGTGGGAAACGCCCACCTCCGGCTTGAAGGCCCAGCGGTTGGTGCCGAGGTTGATGAGCCGGGTCGGGTCGTACTGCCCCAGCGGCGCCGCCACCGTCAGGCTGACCCCCAGGTTGGTCTTCTGCCGGTAGTTCCGGAACTCCTTCGGCGACAGCGCCGGCCCCCCCAGGAGGTTCACGGCGAAACGGACCCGCGGGTCCGCCAGGCCCTCCCGCCGGGTGCTATTGCGCTCTTCGTAGACCAGGCCCTCGGCGGTCCCGAAGGCGTAAGGGACGAGGAGGCTGACGCTGGCCGAGCGGCCGGCCAGGGAGAACGAGCGCATGTAACCGAGGACCCCGCTGTGCACGTCCGCCTGGACGTCCTGCAGGGGAAGGTTCGGGTCCGACAGCACGCCGCCTCGGGACCAGGCGTAGCCGCAGGTGAGGACGTTCACCCCCGTGGGGAAGGTCTGGTAGGCGCGCGGTTCCAGTTCCTGGGCAATCGCCGTCGCCCCGGCGGCCAGGAGCAGGCAGACCATCGCGAGGGCGCGGAAAGGGTGTTTCGCGAAACGGCCTCCCGAAACGGTCACGGTGCCGAGGCCATTCAAGGCAGCCCGCGCTGCGGGCTTCTCCGGGGCGTCGATCCTCACCAACTTTGTCGTGACACCACAAGGCTGTCCCTTTGGAGGGTCGATCTTCGGTCCCGTTTTCGTGTCACCGGAAGGTTGTCCATCCGGAGGAACACGCCTCGGCACCCTTCCCTTGACACCCGGAGGGCCTCCGTATCCCTGCCCTGCAGGCGGGATATTTCCCCTGATCGTCGAATGGGTTTCCGCCATGCCTGTCACATCCGCATCAATCTTTCGGAAGCCGGGGATGATGGTCCTCCCCGCCCGAACGGGCGGGCGGGGCGTGCCAGTTCGCCGGGGGGACCACTTTCGGCCCGGCGGGGTCGCCGAGGTAATGGGGCGACATGATCTGGACGCCGTTCTCGTTGAAGGTGTCCTGGATGCGGGCGTGCAGCTCCGCCAGGACGAAGATCCGCTGGTCGGCCTGCTGCAGGTAGGCGTTCACCTGGTACTCCACGTAGAAGTCCGACAAGGCGGTCTGGATGACGAAGGGGGCCGGCTCCTTCTTCAGCCCGGCGGTGCGGGCGACGGCCTCCAGCAGCATGGCGTGGACCTGGCGCCACGGGGTGTCGTAGCCGATGGTGACGCTGGTGTAGACGATCACCCCCTTGTCCTCCACCAACCGGGAAAAATTCGTGGAAGTGCCGCCCAGGAGCACGTTGTTGGGGATGTTCACCTCTTCGCGCTGGATGGTCCGGACCTTGGTGGACACCATCCCGATGGTGGTCACCGTGCCCTCCACCTCGCCGACCCGCACGTAGTCCCCGACCGTGAAGACGCGGGAGAAAACCAGGATGAAGCCGCTGATGAGCTGGGAGACCAACCCGGACGACCCCAGCGAGATCAGCAACCCCGCGAAGATCCCCAGGGCCTTGAAAACCTCCGAGTCGCTCCCGGGGAGATAAGGGTACACCAGCACCAGGGTGAGGGCCCAGAGGACGATCATGATGAGGCGGCGCATGGACGGGGCGGTGTCGGGGTAGAGGTTGAGACAGGGGACGGAGACGCCGCGCTGCTCGACGAGGGTGAAGGCGAAGCGGATGAAGCGCGAGACCAGACGGGCCAGGAACACGATGATGACAACGACGAGCAGTCCGGGCAAGGCGGCCCAGACGCCTCGGCCGACGAAGGCGAGGGCGTTGAGGACCACCCCCCGGGCCTCGTCCCCCCAGGGGCGGGTCAACGGGAAACGGCGCAGGCAGAACGTCACGCACATGTTCACCAGGGCGACGACGGCGACGACGAGGGCCAGCCGGTACACCATGTTCAGGACCATCCGGAGCGGCCGTACCAGGATCTTGCCCACCTCCTCGTCCAGGTCCTTCAGGCGCTCCGGGGAGAGGTCCGCGAAACGGGTGTCCAGGCGCCGGTAACCTTTCACGCACAGCCACGCCAGGAACGCGCAGATCACGACGGCCAGGAGGGACAGGGCGACCCCTTCGAGGACGATCCGGGGCCGGCGCTGTTCCCGGATGGCCTCCAGGGCCTCCCGGAGACGGCTCTCCGTCTCCGCGCCGGCTTGCTCGAGCGTCTGCTCCAGGAGGAGGTCCAGGTCTCCTTCGTGCAGGTTGAACACGGCCTTGTCCGCGATGAACACCCGCTGCTCGTCACCGACCCGGGCCAGCCGCACGGGTCCCGTCACGTCCGCTTCGACCAGTTCGGCGATGCGATCCATGGCGGCGGCGGCCCGCTGGGCGGGGGAGTAGCCGCGCCACTCGCACCGGAGCACCGCGACGGTCCGGTTGGCGACGACGATCCCGGCCGGTTCCGGCCTTGCCTCTTTGGTATGGGACTGTTTCGGCCCGGGAAGGGGCTCGACGGGGATCGCTTCCAACGTGGCCGGCGGGGTGACGGGTTCCGGCAGCGGGGAGGGTCCCGCCGTGACGGGCGTCAGGGTTCCGGGAGCCGGCGAGGGTTCGGCCGTGACCGCGGAGGCGGCGGTATGCAGGGGCGGATTCGGTGGGGTTTTCGAGGGGGACTGCCCCGCCGGCCAAACCGCGAGAACAACGAAAATCGTCAGAACCATCGGCACGACAGGCAGGCGTCTCCGGTTCATGGTTGGTGCCCTCTCATGGCCGAGTCCTCTCGAATGATCTGCACGCCGTACTCGTTGCCGGGGGTGATCTCAGTCCGGCAGATAGTCGCTGATGTTGGTCAGCTTCCAGGGGTTCTGGAAGGCCTCCAGCTCGATCTCCCCGGTCTTGTCGTTGACTTTCAGCTGCATGACCGGCAGCAGCGTGCCCGTGCTCTTGCCCTTTTCCGGGCTCAGGATGATCTCGAAGGCCGACAGGTTGTAGTCCGAGGAGCGGCTGTCGGACCACGCCTCGCCGAAGCGGATGGGCCGGTCGGTTACCATGCGGAGTTTCCGGCTGCCATCCGGCTGTTTGAACTCCCGGATGTACTTGATGTCGAAGCCGAGGGTGCCGGAGATGGCGATGCGGCCGTGGGACTGCAGCTTGCTCACGGCGTTGTGGAGGCCTTTGGGCCCGTCGGCCTTGAAGGCCTCGAACAGGTTCTTCTGGTCGTCGGCGGTGCTGAATTCATAGATGATGATGGTGATGCTGGCATGCCTGCCCAGTTGGGTGCTCTCACCCAGGGCGACGGCCTCGATACGCTCGTACTTTTCCTTGGCGAGGGCGGTGAAGCTCGCCGCCAACAGGAATCCGGCGAGGAGAAGGGTGACGAGAATCCGGTTCGTTCTTCGATCCTGTGTCATGGCAACCTCCTTGATGAAATAGTGTTCGGATCATCCGACGCGAGATTCCGCGCGAAAAGCCCCGCTTGCGGGGCGAATGAGTGTGGCCCGGGGCGAAGGGCATTCCACTGGAGCCCGCGAAGCGGGCGAGTGAGTGTAGCAGGGTGAAGGGTATTCCATTGGAGCCCGCGAAGCGGGCGAGTGAGTGTAGCCCGGGGCGATGGGCATTCCGCCGGAGCCCGCGAAGCGGGCGAGTGAGTGTAGCCCGGGGCGATGGGCATTCCGCCGGAGCCCGCGAAGCGGGCGATTGAGTGTAGCCCGGGGCGAAGGGCGCTTCGCCCGAGCCCCGGGACAGGTCGTAGGCGTGGTCCGGAGCCCCGCTCGCGGGGCGATTCATGGTTCTCTGGGATCTGAATTGATATGTCGTATTTGGCAACGCTCGGGTCCTTGTTGAATCGCCCCGCAAAGCGGGGCTCATCGTTTTATTTCCGCTTCTTCCCCGGGGCTCGGGCGGGGCGCCCGTCGCCCCGGGCTACACTCAATCGCCCCGCAAGCGGGGCTCCGGTCGCGTCTCTGACCCTCTCCCCGGGGCTCGGGCGGGGCGCCCTTCGCCCCGGGCTACACTCAATCGCCCCGCAGGCGGGGCTCCTTCCCTTTCGTGTGGTTCGTGGTTCCTTTCCGGGTTATCCGGTTTGGCTCCGAATCAATCCTCCTCCTCGATGAGCGCCTCGATTCTTCCACTTCGGACCGCTTTCGCCAGGGCGGTGTAGTCCTTCTCGTTCTGGTCGGCGTAGGCCAGCGAAAAGTCGGCGACCGCCTCGTCGAACGCGTCGCCGCGCCCCAGGTAGCCGGTGATCACCGCGGGGTCGCTGCCCCGCGCGTGACAGAGCGCCAGGGCCCAGCCGCACCACATGGCGTATTGATACATCTCCGCCTTCCCGAAGGTCTCCACGGCGAAGCTGATCTTGCAGTCCCGCAACTGGCGGACGTAGAAGTGAAGGCCCGTGGGCCCCTCCATCCACCCGAGAAAGATGTCGCTGGCGGGCTGCATGAGGCGCTGGCCGTTCACCACCCGCTGGCCGTGGTTGGGGAAAACGCTCGGGCCCGCGAAGGCCTCCAGCACCGAGGCGCGCGCTTCCTTGACCTGGAGGAAGAGGGGGTCCCCCTCGCCGGCCTGGAGCAGGACGATCCAGCAGGCCGTGCCCACGCTCCCCACGCCCACCACCTTGATGGCGGCGTCCTTGATCTCGTAGCGGTCGAGCAGCACACGGCAGGACGGCGCCAGGGTTTCCCGGTACCGGGCGAAGGTCTCCGCGACGGCCTGGTGGATCTCCCCCGGCGTGTGACCCTTCCAGTGGAAGATCGTCGGGCGCTGGTCGCGGATGAGCGGCTTCCTGCTCTCCGCGTCCGCCAGCTTGGGGAAGACATCTTCGGCGATGGTCTTTCCGCGTTCCTTCTCCAGCCGCCGGATGGCCCGGCGACGTAACCGGTCGTCCTTTAGGGTGGTGATCAGGGTATCCGAATCCAGGGCCAGATACCAGAGGTCCAGCACGCGCATCGTGCTGAACTCGGCCATGTGCTCGCGGTAGGAGCGGACGCACCGGAGGGCCGCCTCCCGGGCCGCCGCCTCGGAGAGGCCGTTGTCCCGGCAGCCCACCACGAAGCTGGCCGCGAGCCGCTTGACGTCCCACTCCCAGGGTGCCGGGAGGGTCTCGTCGAGGTCGTTGATGGAGAAGATGACCTGCCGTTCCGGCGTGGCGAACGCGCCGAAGTTGCACAGGTGCGAGTCCCCGCCGCACTGCACGCGGAACCCCGAGTTCGGCGTGTTCGCCAGGTCCGTGGCCATGTGGAGGGCCGCCCCCCGGTAGAAGGTGAAGGCCGATCGGACCATGCGCCCGTGGCGCAGGGGGAGCAGTTCAGGGAGCCGGCCCTCTTCCGCCGCCAGCACCAGGTCCACCGGGTCGGGTCGCCCGGCGGGCGCCTTCCTCTTCGCGTGCGCGGCCCGCGGGCAGGCTCCCCGCAGGCCCTTGCCCAGGGCGAGCCGCTCGTCACGGGAAAGGTGGTGGGTGAACGACGGGACTTCCGGCCCCGGGCTGGTTTTCGAGGGTTTCTTTTTCATGGCGAACTCCTGTTCTGATAAAATTCCACGGACCACAGCCATCTCCTGTCCCATTTTGCCGGCAGTTGACGCGAACATCGCGAATCGGGAGTCCGGGACACGATCCGTGGATCGGGTAACAACGGTACAGTGGAATGATTCGTTCTATCCATTCGCATCATTCACGCGCGACGCCCTTTGGGCTTTTCTTCGAGCCCGCGAAGCGGGTGATTGAGTGTAGCCCGGGGAGATGGGCGCTGCGCAGGAGCCCGCGAAGCGGGTGATTGAGTGTAGCCCGGGGCGATGGGCGTTTCGCCCGAGCCCCGGGAAACCGCGGCAAAATGAACCGGAGCCCCGCTTGCGGGGCGATTCGTTTCCATGACTCAAACATTCCGGTCTCCTGGTTTATCACAAAAATGATCTCAATATGGTTTGGGACGATGATTCTCGGGATGCGACGGCATTCCTCCGGCCCAGTCCAGCCTCATTTCCAAATGAATTTTTCATCATATGCGATCCCGTGTTTTTGCAACATCCGGAGGAATTCCTCCTGAAAACCCATCCTTCGGTGGTGTTCCTCCTGCCCCTGGATATACTCCCTCACTCTACCGATCGCGGACAGGCTGACGGAGAAGGCCCCATACCCCTCCTGCCAACCGAACTCCGGAAGGTCGAACTCCCGATGCACCCACCCGGAGGAACGGCTCTTCAAGTCGGAGGTGCTTTTTTAAGGCCTTCTCCATCTTGATTCGCCCCGCAAGCGGGGCTCCGATTGCATCGCTACCTGTCAACCCGGGGCTCGGGCGGGGCGCCCGTCGCCCCGGGCTACACTCAATCGCCCCGCAAGCGGGGCTCCGGTCGCGTCTCTGACCCTCTCCCCGGGGCTCGGGCGGGGCGCCCTTCGCTCCGGGCTACACTCCATCGCCCCGCTTGCGGGGCTTGAAGCCTCCTCAATCCTCTTGCCTTGCGCGTTCACGCTCGCTCGGACGCCACATTTCGTTGGGCTGCACACCTGTCATGAATCAGTTGGATTCACACGATTCTCTGACGATTATAGCCGATTTCCGGAATCCTCGTATTCCTTTGAAAGAACAATCTCGATGATCCCGTAAAATATTCCCTGAAGACTGCGACCGACACGAATCAAGAAACAACAATACATCGAAATAATTAGTATAATTGGCGTTATTCGTGAGTTGGTTCCTTTCGTGTCTTTTCTTCATCGTTCGCTTTCCTTGCGAGCCTCGCATGCGGGGCGATGGGCGTTCCGCTGGAGCCCGCGAAGCGGGCGATTGAGTGTAGCCCGGGGCGATGGGCGCTTCGCCAGAGCCCCGGGAACCGGCGGCAAATTGAAACGGAGCCCCGCTCGCGGGGCGATTCGTTTTCCTGAATCAATCATGACGGTCCGCTGGATAATCACAAAATGGCCTTCTCCATCTTGATTCGCCCCGCAAGGCGGGGCTCATTCCCTCTCGCCATCTCCCAACCCCGGGGCTCGGGCGGGGCGCCCGTCGCCCCGGGCTACACTCAATCGCCCCGCAAAGCGGGGCTCAACGCCCGCGGGTCAGAAGTGCACCCCCAGGTTCAGGCCCAGACGGTGCTGGTTCCTCGAAACGTTCCCGCCCGATTCCCCCGCGAAGGTGTAATCCCAGACGAAGCCGAGGGAGACCACCCGGCTGAGCGGCTGGCTGATCTCGAGATTGAACCGGAGCATGTGGTTATAGGCGTTCCGGGGGTCCTGGAGGTAGAAGAAAACCTCCCGGGCCCGGAACGCGAAGGGCAGTTTGCAGTCCAGGTCCTGGAAGACCCCGGCGACGAAGTGCCAGCCCCGGCTCGTGGTGTACTCGGCGTACTGGACCCCGGCGAAGGGTCCGACGGAGAGCCGAACACGTCCGCCCTTGAGCAGCCAGTACCCGACCCCGAAGACCTGGTTGGCCTCGTTGAGCAAATTGACGATGGGGTCCCGGTAGTAGTTGGTGTTGGCCTGGAAGAACCACCGCGGCCGGAGGTACCGCCGGAAGCGGAACCCGCCGTCCAGGTTGTCGTCCTTGGCCTTTCGCGAGCCGTCCGCGTTGACGTCGTCCTTCCGGTAATAACTGAAGGTGAGCAGGTACTCCCGGTTTCCGGGGATGGTCTTTTCGGTGCGGTAGCCCAGGTCGAGGGTGACGTCGCTGTCCCTTCCCCTTCGCATCATCAGGCCGAAGCGGAAGACGGTCTGCCACCCCCGGAAGGGTTGAAGAATGCGGAGGAACGCCTTTTCCATCGACCGGGTCCGGGCCGCGTCGACGGCGTCCGCCCCGGAAGCGGGTCCGGCCAACGGCGCCGGGGCGGGGGGCGCGGGGGAGACAGCCCCGGATCCTTGAGCGGGTGCGCCCGCCTCTACGGCGGCGGCCGGTTCCGTGGGGACGGCCGCCGTCGGGGCCGGGGAGGCGCCCCGTTCCAGGCGGGCGATGGCGGACCGGGGCACCGTCAGCACCCCGAAGGCGCTGGAGCGGAACGCCACGGTCTCCGCCGATTCCGAGACAACCGTCCCCGACAGGTGTTCGCCGCCGCGGGTGTAGAGTTCGTCGGCCCGCGGGCCCGACCCGGCGGCGAGCAGGAGACCCAAGAGAGCTATCATCCGCTTCGCACGTTTTCTCATCGTAACCTTTCCGCCCCGGCCTCACCGGGCCGGGATGGGGATGACGGGGAGGGCCTCCGGTTGCCCGGTCTCCATCATCGTGAAAAGGAACATGATGATCATGGACGTCCTCCTCTCAGCGGGCCAGAAGGGAAAGCAGCCCCCACAAGCCGCCCACCGCGAGCAGGGCGGCTAAGGTGATGCTGAGCGACAACCGCGACGGAGTCAGGGTTTCACCCCGCCGGAGCCGGCGCAGGGTGAGCCCGTGCGACACCCCCGCGCAGACCATGGCCACGATCCCGACCACCACCAGCGCCGCGCCGAACCAGATCGCAACCTGGTGCAGCCGGATCGCCTCCAGGTTCTGGTAGGACTGCCGCAGGGAGCGGAAAAAGGCGACCAGGCCGAAGCCGAAGGAGGCCATGGTCAGGGTGGTCCGGACCCAAGCCAGGGTGGTCCGCTCGAGGGCGAGATGGGTCCGGTAGACCGCCATTTTCGTGCGGTCCTCGGCCAGTTGCGTGCGGTCCTCGGCCAACTGCGTGCGGTCCTCGGCCAGTTGGGTGGTCCGGCTCGGCTCGTCGCTGTGTGTTGTGTCCATCGTTGCCTTTCCTCCCGCATTTCGTCAGGAGCCCCCGGCTATTCTCTCACCGGCCCTTCGAACCTCCGGACCCCACGGGGCCTGCCAAACCCCTCGAGGCTATGGTTCCCGCCGGGATGCACCGATTCTTCGATGCCGTGGGCCCCGCCGGGTTTGGCCGACCCGCCGAGGCCATGAGGCTCGTTTGTATCGAAGTCATTTCCGACTCTCAATCGAGCGGGATGAGCGCCTCTTTCCACCACTCGGGAGGCGGCACCTGGGTGGGCGTGAATTCCACGCGCTGCTTGCCCGGGATCGGCGGCAACTGGGCAGCCACCTTGGCCTGCCGGGAGACGACGGCCTCCCGGGTGATGTTGATCACCGTCAGGTCTTCGGCCTGGACGACCGGACCGTCGTACACCTCGCGGAGTTCCGAGAAGAGTAAAGGGACCACCGTCGGCGACAGCAGGGTGTGCCAGAGCACGGCCACGCGAGGTTTCACCAGGCTAAAAACCTTGCCGGCGGCCTTGGGCGAGGTGTGCGCGGCATTGAGCGCAATCGTCGCCCGCTCGATCGAGAGGCCCGATGCCGCCGCGAGCGCCGCCGCCGGCGGGAAGCACTCGTGGATGAGGACGTCGACGCCCTTGCAGGCTTTCACGAGCGGCCAGCACGGGCGCGTGTCGCCGGAGAAGCCCAGCGACACACCGGCGAAGTCGATGCGATAGCCCACGGCGCCGCTGATGCAGTGGACGACGGGAAATGCCGTCACTTTCACGCCGTTCTTCTCGTAGACGACCTGGGTCTTGCTGTAGTCGAACTCCGACCCCACGATCCTCATGCTGTCCGGATTGATGGGCCCGTATCCGGCCGCGGTGTCCCACGCCAGCGCTTCCTCGATCGACTCGCAGAAATGCTTCGTGCCCAGGCGGGGCTCCGTTCCGCTGGGCCCCCACACGTAGACCGGACCGTCCGCCCGCCCCACCTTGGCAAAGCTGCCGCTCAGCGTGAGGATGTCGCTCATGTGGTCGGCGTGCAGGTGCGTGATGAACACCTTGTCGATCTTGTTCACGGGCAGTTTCAGACTCGCATAGTTCGCGAGGGAGCCGGTCCCGAGGTCGAAGACCAGAACGTCGCGCTCGGGATTGCCGACTTCGACCAGGACGCTGGCCGAGGCCTGGGCGCGTGTCGGCCAGGGATTCCCGCTGCCGAGCACCGTCACGCGCAGCTCGCCGTCCGCGAGCGTCTCTTCGCCCGGTACGAATACCTCCGGGTATTCCCGCTTCGGCGTGCCGACGACTGGCGTCCGGGTGATCGCCTTGGTTCCGCCTTCGTAAGCCAGTGCCGGCAACGGGGTGCCCGGCTTCCCGGCCGCCTTGGCGGTCTTGTCCTGCCTTGCCCCCTGAGCCGCGGCACACAAGCCGGTTGCCGCCATCAAGGCCAGCAGGAGCATCTTCCGTCCATGTTTTCGCATAGCATCCTCCGGGTATCTGATAGATAATCTCCGTATGTCAAGATCATCGGGTTGTGTGTTCGACCCCTGCGGGGTCGGTCACGGCCCGGATCGCCGTCGTCACCGCGGGTGCGGCACCCGCGGCTATTCACCGGCGATCCCTTCGGGAACGATCCGCGACCCCGTTGGCCTCCCCGTGTCGGGGCCGTCTGCGCCGGTCAGCCCAGCTACCTGGCCGGCGTGTACTGGACGTTCACGTTGTCGATCCGTCCGTTGAACGCGAACGGCGCCTGGTCGAAATAGTCGGGGGACACCGGCGACCCCAGGTCCGTGCCGATGTCGAGGCAGTCGTTGGCCGTGAACAGCACCGGCGCACTGATGGGCACCCGGCCCCGGGCAACCTCCCGGCCATTCACCTTCAGAACGACCTCGAGCGGTCCGCCCGGTTTTTTCTCCGTGTACCGGGTCTCGACCTCGATCTTCGCCTTGCCGGCGGGCAGTTTCTCCGCGGACCTGATCTGGGTGCGCTGGATCTCGAAAAGGTTGTATTCGTAACAGAGCCGGCCGTCCTTCAGGAAGCAGGACAGGCCGCCGGAGAAGGCGCCCAGCGCATAGAGCACGCCGTTCGCGTCGGCGGGGAGGTCGGCGTCGATGGTGACCCGGTTTTCCCGGTTCCCGAGCTTGGGCGCCGTCAACTCGGGCATGCGCGTGATGTTGCCGGAGAAGGTCCACTCCGTGTAAGGAGAGGCCGGGCCGAGGTCCGGGCGCACCAGGACCGTGAACAGGCCGCCGCCCACCGGAAAGCCCTTGTTTTTGGCAAACTCCATGGTGAAGACTTCCTTCATCTGCGCGAGCTTCTCCGGCATCCGGGCGGCCAGGTCGTCCGACTGGGTCCAGTCCCGGGTCAGGTCGTAGAGTTCCCACTGGTCGTTGTCCGGGGTCCAGGCGAGCTGCCTTTTCTCGTCCAGGAAGCCCTTCGGGATGCCGGGCACCCAGGGGATGCGCGGCCCCATGGTGCAGGCGAACCAGCCGTCCTGGTAGACGCCGCGGCTGCCCATGATTTCGAAGTACTGGGTGTGCCGGACCTCCTTCGCCTTCGCGTCGTTGAAGGTGGAGGCGAAGCTGACGCCGTCGAAGGGGTCCTGGGGAATTCCGTTCACCACCCGCGGCGGCTGGATGCCGACCACGTCGTAGAGGGTCGGCACCACGTCGACGACGTGCAGGAACTGGGAACGCGGCACGGCATCGGGCTTGATCTTCGCGGGCCAGCGGACGGCCAGGGGGTTGCGGGTCCCGCCGAAGTGCGCGGCCACGAGCTTGGTGGACCTGTACGGCGTGCTCCCCGCCCAGGCCCATCCGGCGTGGTACATGTTGTCGGTCTTCTCCGACCCGAGGGCGTCGAGCCCGCCCAGGGACTCCAGGGTCTTGAGATGCATGTCGATGGTGGTGGGGATGCTGTTCTGGGCCAGCAGTTCGCTGATGGTGCCGTTCTGGCCTTCCGCCGAGGCGCCGTTGTCGCCCCAGATGTACAGGATGAGAGTGTTGTCGCCGTAGCCCAGGCGTTCGATCTCGTCCACCAGGCGGCCGACCTGGGCGTCCATGTGCTCGGTGAAGCCGGCGAAGACTTCCATGAGCCGGCGCTGGAAGGGTTTCTCGGCCTCGGGGATCGAGTCCCACGCGGGCAGGGTGTCGGGGCGCGGCGTCAGTTTGGCGTCCGGGGGGATGACCCCCAGGGCCTTCTGCCGGGCGAACACCCGCTCGCGGTACTGGTCCCAGCCGTCGTCGAATTTGCCCTTGTACTTGTCGGCCCACTCCTTCGGCACGTGGTGCGGACCGTGGCTGGCACCCGGCGCCCAGTACATGAAGAAGGGCTTCCCGGGCATGAAGGCCTTGTGCTGCTGAAGCCATTGGATGGCGTCGTCGCAGATGTCCTCGCTGAGGTGGTACCGCTTGCCGTCCTTGGGCTTGTTCGGGTGGACGACGGTGGTGTTCCGGACCATGTTCGGCTCGTACTGCGACGCCTCGCCCGCCAGGAACCCGTAGAAGTACTCGAAACCGTAGCCGGTGGGCCAATTGTCGAAGGGCCCGGCGGCGGTGGTTTCGTTGGCGGGGGTGTTGTGCCATTTGCCCCAGGCGGCGGTGTGGTAGCCGTAGGCCTTGAGCACTTCCGGGATCATGGCGCTGCTCTTCGGCTGAACGCCGGAGTAGCCGTCCCAGTCGTTGGCGAACTCCGCGATCTGGCCCGCGCCCACCCGCTCGTGGTTCCGCCCGGTCAGCAGGGCCGCCCGCGTGGGCGAACTCATGGCGGTGGTGTGGAACCGGTTGTACGTGATGCCCTGTTTCGCGATCCGGCTCAGGGTCGGGGTGTTGATCTCCCCGCCGTAGGTGCTGGCCTGGCCGAACCCCACGTCGTCCGCCAGGACGATCAGGATGTTGGGCGTCCCGGCCGGGAGCCGGCGGGGTTCCGGCAACGGGTTGTAGGTGGACTCCTGCATCGTCCGCCCGGCGATGCTGCCGGACGGCTTCGGCGGAAACGGCAGGCTTTCCTGCCCCAGGAGCGCCTGGGGCGCCCCCCCGGTCAGCACCACCCCCGCGGCGGCGGCCAGGCGCGCAAACCGTTTCGCTGTCTGATCCATGGCTAACCTCCGTATATCAAAATCATAGGTTGCTTCGTTCGTAATTGTCCCGTCGCCCGCCGGGCGACGGGACGATTACATCACTTCTTTCCCCCCGCCGGGAAGAGCAGCGTCAACTGGAGGCGCATCGACCACCGCGCCCCGGTGCTCTCGGGCGTCACCGCGTTGTAGTACAGGGCCGCGCTCCCGTTCACCGGCACCTTCCCCAGTTTGAAGATTTTGCCGAACCCGCCCCCGAAGGGCACCGTCCAGCGCTCCCCCTCGCCTGCCTTCCAGTTGGCCGTGATGATGGGCGAGACAGAGACGTACCAGCCGTCCTTCATGTTGTAATTGACGAAGTACTGGAAAAGAAACTGGTTGACGTCGGGGCGCCCCTCCTGGCCGCCCACCGACCAGAGGTTGTTCACCAGGCCGCCGATCACCCAGTGCCCCGGCATCGTCAGGGCGACGAAGGTGGGGCCCAGGCCCCAGGCCCCCTGGGAGATCATCGGGTCCGTCCCGGAGGGGAACTGGATGACGGGCCCCGCGCCCCAGATGAGCTTCCCCGCCTTGGCGGGCGACAGGAAGAAGCTGGCCTGGATGTCGCCCACCCCGCCCGTGCTTCCCGTCGGCGCCCAGGCGTCCGGCTGGTACAGCACCGGGATGATGGTCCGGGTGATCAGGTTCCAGTTCTCGCTCAGCCGGAAAGGGATGACCGGCTGAAAGTTCATGACGTACTGGGTCCGGTCGTACGGCCCCACGCCGAAGTTGACGTTGTTTTGAAACGGGAAGCTCATCATGCTGGCCACGGGGTTCTGCGCGGCCTTGGCCAGGGCCTCCTTGCTCTCCTCCTGGGCCGCGGCGCCCCCCGCCAGGACAATCAGACCCAATATCAGGATCATCAAAATCCTACGGCTTTGCATATATACTCTCCCTTTCACTTATTCTGTGTATTGCGAAATATTTTCCCTCAACGTTGACGGAAGAGCCCGTGCTCTTCGTCCAGGTCGATCTTTTTCATCCGCAGTTCCTGGATCCAGCTCAGCCCCCGGGTGTCCGACACCTCGTAGAAGCTGAGTTCCGGGGCCCGGGAACCCAGTTCCATGGCCAGCAGCAGCCGATGGAAGAGGTTGGACTGGATGTGCAGGCGCAGGTCCTCGGGTGTGCGCCACTGGTCAAGGTAGAGGATGGCCTTCTCGTTCCCCGACTGCTCGAAGACGGCGCAGTCCATGCACCCCGCGCGCCCGGACAAGAGGCTCTCGATGGACCGGAGGACCCCCAGCACGGCGTCCCGCTTCCCGCTCAAAGGCACGATTTTGAGAATGGTCAGCATCATAACCCTTCCTTTTCGCATGGCCGGTGCCAATCCGGGGCCCGTGCGGGTCATTGCCCGCTTAATTCCTGCAAAGGGAAAGGATGAACGGCACATCCCCTTGAGTGCTCGTTGGGACGATGCTTCGGAAGGGTCGGCATCCCGACCCAAAGACGGGATCCCGACTCTTTGCCGATCTTCATGGGAAAAATGTGGAAGTCGTCCGGCTAGGCCTCACGCAAAGGCGCCAAGCCGCCAAGCCTCGCAAAGTTGCCGAGATGTTGTCTCATTGCGAGGAATTGTGCCTCTGCGCCTCCGACAGAGCGGGGAGAGGGGCGTTCCCCTGAGCAGACTCGGCAGGAAACGACAAAAGGACCAAAAGGACTTAAGGGACCAAAAGGAAATCGAGGGAGGGGCAGTGGTGTTTTGTGTTCGCGAGTATTGGCTTTATTCGCGGGCCGGTCTCCGCCGCTCGGCTTGGCGGGTCACGGCTCCCGGTTGTCCCGGCGGGTGGGGATGCCGAGCTTGTTCATGCGGGTGTAGAGGGTGGACGGTTTCATCCCGAGCTGGGCGGCCGCCCCGCCGGGGCCCTTGATCCGCCCGCCGGTCCGCTTCAAAGTGGCCCGGATGAGTTCCGCCTCGGCTTCGGCGAGGGAGACGGGGGCCGCGGAAGTGTCCGTCGCCGTCACCGGGAGGTCGACCAGGAGGGTCTGCCCGGTGGAGACGATCACCGCCCGCTCGATGACGTTACGCAACTCGCGGACGTTCCCGGGCCACGGGTAGCGCTGGAGCGCCTCCATGACCCGGCGCGGCACCTGCCGGATGCTCCGGCCGATCCGCCTGGAGAACTCCTCGACGAAGGACCGGACCAGGAGGGGGATGTCCTCGGGGCGGTCCCGCAGGGGGGGGACCTGGATCGGAAACACGTTGAGGCGGTAGTACAGGTCCTGCCGGAAGGTCCCCTTCCGGACCTCCTCTGCCAGGTCCCGGTTGGTGGCGGCGATGACGCGCACGTTTACGGCGAGGGTCTTCGAACTCCCCAGGCGCTCCAGGAAACCCTCCTGGAGGACCCGGAGCAGCCGGACCTGGACGACCGGCGTCAGCTCGCCGATCTCGTCGAGGAAGAGGGTCGAGCCGTCGGCGAGTTCGAAGCGCCCGGCCTGCCGCGTCAGCGCCCCCGTGTAGGCCCCCTTCTCCCGCCCGAACAGCTCGCTCTCGACGAGGGTCTCGGGCAGGGCGGAGCAGTTGACCGTGATCATCAGCCGGTCGGCCCGCGGGCTGAGCTGGTGGATGAGGTGGGCGACCAGTTCCTTCCCGGTGCCGGTCTCCCCCTGGATGAGCACGGTGGACAGGGTCGGGGCCACCTGGTCGACCAGTTGCAGGGTCTTCCGGATGGCGGCGCTGTGCCCGATGATGCTGCCCTGTTCGTAACCGTGGGTGATCTCCTCGCGGAGGTAAACGTTTTCCTGCTGCAGCCGGTCCTTCAGTTCCCGGATCTGTTCGAAAGCCTGCTTCAGGGACAGTTCGGCGCGCTTCTCCTCCGTGATGTCCCGGATGGCCCCCAAGGTTCCGAGGGCGTTGCCGTCCCCATCGCGCCCCGTGATCTGGGCGGAGTGGCTGAACCACAATTCTCCCCGGTCCGGGTGCCGGTAGCGGTAGACGAGCCGTGCCCGGTCCAGCTTCCCGGTCAGCATCTCCCGGCTCATCTCGAGGACCCGGACGCGGTCCTCGGGGTGGACGTGTTCCAGGAAGAAGTCCCTCACCTGGTGCTCGTTCCCGGCCGGGAGACCGAACAGGTCCTGGATGCGCTCGTCCATGTACACGAACATCGGGGGGTTGCGCATCTCGTAGAAGCCGATGCCCCCCACCTCGACGGCGGCCTCCAGCCTCGCCTTCTGCTCAAGCAGGGCCTGCTCGTTCCGCTTTCGCTCGGTCACGTCCATCGAAACCCCTGTCAGGCGGTCCGGCACCCCGGTTCCGTCCACCCGGATCGTCCCCCGGGAGGCGATCCACCGGGTGTCGCCGTCCGGGAGCACGATGCGATACTCGAGGCGGATTTCAACTCGATCGCGTGTCGCGTCGTCCACCGCCTGCCGGACCCGATCACGGTCCCCGGTGTGGACGACGTCAAGGAAGCCCTCCAGCGTGATGTCTTGTTCCGGAGCGAAACGGAACAGTTCCCGGGCCTTATCCGTGACCCAGAAACGGCCGGTCCTCAGGTCCAGGGACCACAGGCCGGCGTCCGCGGACGCCGCGGCCAGGTTCAGCCGCGCCTCGCTCTCCCGCAGGGCCTGGTCGGATCGCTTCCGGTGGAGGGCGTTGGCGATGATCTCCGTCAACAGGAGAAGCCTTTTCACGGCCGGTTCCGGCCAGGGGTGTTCCTCCCGGATGGCGTTGAAGGACAGGACCCCGATCGGGGGGAGCCCCCCCGCCGCCAGAGGCAGGACCAGGGCTGATTTGATGTCGAAGTGGCGCCAGGATTCCCGGTCGACAGCCGCTTCGGGCGGCAGGCCGTCCATGGAGGAGACGACGATGGTCCGGCCGGTCGACAGTTCCCGCAAACACCAGGGGTAGAACTCCCGGGCGCGCATCGGTTCCGGCGGGGCCGGTCCGTCCATCAGGCGGTAGTAGTGGGCCAGGGACAGGTTCTGCGGGTCCTCGGTCGACACTGACCACATGCCGCACGCGTCGATTCGAAGTTCCTCGCAGATCCGGCGCAGGGCGTCCACGATCTTCGCGTCGATCTGCTCGGAGGGCAGGTTGATGAACGACGCCGACAGTTCGGTGACCAGGGATTCGAAGCGCAGCCGCTCTTCCCAGTCCCCCGCCAGCCTGTCTTCACTCGATTCCGCCACCGCGCCTCCGACGCTCCCCAAACCGGTTGTTCTCGTACCATCGCCCGGAGGGCGATGCTGCAAGCTTCCTGTTTGACTGGGCGGCCAACCCGCCGCCCTCGCTACAAAGGCGCCATTATACCATGGTTTCAACCTTCGGGCGCAAGGGCGATGTACGCGCCTTCCGCCGGAAGGCGCCCTCTCCTTTACAGCCCGCGAAGCGGGCGTTTGAGTGTAGCGCGGGGCGAAGGGCGCTTCGCCCGAGCCCCGGGAAGGGGCGTTTGAGTGTAGCGTGGGGCGAAGGGCGCTTCGCCCGAGCCCCGGGCAAGGACGTGGGCGTGATCGGGAGCCCCGCTCGCGGGGCGATTTCTGACGCGTCGGCAATATCTGAGCGGTTGAATCCGGCATCGCCCGGGTCCATCTGAATCGCCCCGCATGGCGGGGCTCCTCGTTTCATCGCCGCCTGTTCCCCGGGACTCGGGCGGGGCGCCCTTCGCCCCGGGCTACACTCAGTCGCCCCGCAAGCGGGGCTCTTTCCCTGCTACCGAACCGTGTCCCGGGACTTTGGCCGGGTGAAGCGTGTCCCGGGACTTTGGCCGGGTGAAGCGTGTCCCGCAAGAGCCCTTGAGGCGATCCCGGAATATTCCCGCGCATACCGCGTGGACCCGCTCCGCTATGGCTTCGCCGGCCCGGCGGGGGCAGCGGGGCACTTGAACCACTCCTCCTTCGGCACGACCTTCGGTTCGGCCGGATCGCCCTCGTAGGCCGGGGTCATGATCTGCACGCCGTACTCGTTGAACACGTCCAGGATCGAACGGTTCAGCAGGGCGTAGAGCCGGCTCATGTCCTGCGGCTTGTCACAGTAGACGTTCAGTTCGTAGACGACGCTGAAGTCCCCGAGCGCCTTGTAGAGAACGAAGGGCGCGGGTTCCCGGAGCAGTTCGGGGGTCCGTTCGGCCGCCAGCCTGAGCATGGCCTCCACCTGCCGCCAGGGGGTCTCGTAACCGATGCCGACGGTGGTGTGCAGGATCAGGCCGTGGGATTGGGCCAGCGAGCTGTAATTGACGACCTCGCCGTTCAGGATGCTTGAATTCGGGATGATCACCTCCTCGTTCTTCAGGCTCCGGACGTGGGTGACCTGGAGCCGGCTGGAGGTCACGTCCCCCACGACGTCCCCGATTTTGACCCGGTCCCCGATCTTGAACGCTTTCCGGTACGTGAGAGTGTAGCCGGCCAGCAGGTTCGAGATCACTGAGGAGGACCCGAGGGAGAAGACCACGCCGATGAAGAGGGAAACGCCCTTGAACGCCGCGGAGTCCGAGCCGGGGATGTAGGGGTAGGCGACGATCAGGCCGAAGGCCACCACGACCAGCCGGACGATCTTGTAGGTGGGCAGGGCCCACTCCGGCTCGAAGGCGGAGAGGTGCAAGGCCCCCCGGGCGATGGAATCGAAGAACAGGCGGATCAACCCGAGGGCGCCCCGCAGAACGAAGAAAAGCAGCAGCAGGAAGATGAGGTTGGGGACCTGGTCGAGCAGGGACTTCCCCATGAGGTTCAGGGGACTGATGACCCAGTCGGACAGCCGGGCGTAGGCCGGCCGGGTCCAGGGGAACAGGCCGAGCACCAGGTGGACGTTGACAAAAACCGTCACGCCGATGAGCACGGTGAAGACGCTGCGCATCCCCCGGCGAAGGATCGCGCCGAAGCGTTCCGTGCCGCCCTCCTTCAGCGCTTCCATCCCCATCGACCGGACCCGCTCCTCGATCCGGACCGCCAGGTCGTGCAGGATGCGGCGCTTCAGCCAGACCAGGCAAAAGACGACGACGGCGCACAGGAGCGTGATGCCGGCGGCTGACAGGGCGCTTTTCCAGATCGCCCCCGGTTCGCGCTCCGCCCGGTAGTCGACGATGGCCCGCTTGATGCGCCGGAGAACCACCTGTATCAGAGCGTGCCGGGACACGTCCTCGATCCTTCCGTCCGCGTCGAAGATCGTGACGACGCGAACCGGGCCGGCCATGAGGTGGGTCATGTTCTGCGCGTCGACCACCAGGAGTTTTTCCGGGTCAAAGGCCTTGTCGCGGGCGACGGAGCGGATGGTGTCCGCGATCTGTTCGGCCCGTTTCTCGGCCGGCAAGGCGGACACCCCTCGGATCTTGAACAGCGCCCGCCCGTCCACTTCGACCGAGGCCATGTTGATACGGGGCCTGGCATCGGGACCGCTTTCACCGGGCCTCTCGCCCCCTTCCTGGGCGGAGAGCGCCGGGATGCCGATCCCGATGACCACCAGCAGCAACCCTGCGGCAAAGCATTTCGGGGAACTCATACGTCACCTCTTCCCAAATCGTCAATAATCGCGTCTGTAACCCTTTCGTTTCGTTCGTGGTGTCGTGGTATGGGTTCCGGCAACCCGTGCTCATCCGTGTTATCCGTGTTATCCGTGCTCATCCGTGTTCATCCGTGGTTTCCTTTCCCGGTTTGTCTGGGCCGGGCCGGCCGGGCGGCGGCTCCCACTTCGCGTGGGCCTTGCGCGGGCATTTCTCCCGCAGGCTCTTGCCGAAGGCGAGGCGTTCGGCCCGGGAAAGGTGGTGGGTGAACGAGGGCGGCAGCCCCGATGCCACCGTGTCTTGTTCAATCGGGGACTTCTTCTTCATGGCACACTCCTTTGAGGCTTTGAAGAAAGGGGGGCACGGCGCCCACGCCGCTGCCTGAATTCGAGGATCTCTACGATCTTTGTTCCGCCGATCCCTTGCCCCCTTCCCCTTTCAGATTCGACAGGAGGATATGCGTATGGAATTCATCACGTCACGGTTATTTTCAAAACACGCGCTGACGGCCACAACGGCATCGCCCGGGGGGCGATGCCGCACATACGTACCATCGCTCCCCGGGCGATGGCGGGGCGATGACCCTGGAGACGTACCGCTCTTTCCGGCAAGATCGGGAAGTCTCGACACTGATCTGATCCCTGGGTATTATAGCAAACAACCGGTAAAGAGTTGGAAGCCAATCTCAAGCTCGACGGGATCATCGGGGTGGCCGTCCATTCGACCAGAAACGAGTCGGAGCCGCGCGCGTAAGCAAGCGGTAAGAATATTTGTCTCTTACCGCTCCCTGACGGTCGCGGCTCCGACAATTGTTTCTGGAGAGTGGGTGAAATGAACCAACCCATCAATCAAAGGTGATGCCCTCGTAAAAGTCCGGATATTGATCTCACGGAGGCACGGAGAAGAGGACCAAAGCATTTTTTTCTATGAAATACAAATTTCATTTCTCCGTGCCTCCGTGCCTCTGTGAGAGAAAAAGACTTTATACGGAGATGTCAAAGGTCTCAAAGCGGAAGCCTTGGACGTCACATGGACCGTTCCGAAATTCCGGAAGGTCATTTGAAATGATTCGATGGTAAACTACGCGGGTTGCCCGCAAGAACGCCCGGCAAATCAGCGACCGACACGGAAAGGAAAAGAAGATGAAAACCGCGCTCATCCCAAGTGTAATCATGATGGCCGCCGGCCTCGTCTGGACGGCGCAGGCGGCGGACAAGCCGAAGATGGCAACCCAAATCCCGCCGGACATCACCACGCCGGACTCGGTCGAGACGCGACTCGGCACGTTGAGGTTCTTCGACGGGTTGCCGGACAAGGCGACGGTCGAGAAGGTCTATGACAACCTCGACTTCATGCGCGGCGTGGACGTGTTCCTGAACACGATGGCGGCCGCGTCCACGCTGGCCAACATCGAGGGATTGAAGAGCGTGGGCTGCGATAACTTCGCGGCCGTCATCCACGAGGACCGCGTGGATGCCAGGACGCTGCTGCTGACGCCGAACACCCAGACGGCGACGCTCTGGGCGTTCATGGACTTGAAGGCGGGCCCGCTCGTGGTCGAGATCCCGCCCGGCGTGCTCGGCCTGGCCGACGACGCGTGGATGCGATACGTCATCGACCTGGGTTTGGCCGGCCCCGACAAGGGCAAGGGCGGCCGGTATCTCTTCCTGCCCCCCGGCTACAAGGGCGAGGTGCCCGAAGGCTACTTCGTGGCCAGGCCGCTCACGTACAAGGTGTGGTTCGGCGCCCGCGGCTTTTCGGCCAAAGGCGACACCGGTCCGGCGGTGAAGGCCTTCAAGGACCATTGGAAGGTCTATCCGCTCGGGCAGGAGGCGAAGGCGCCGAAGATGAAATTCATCAACGGTTCCGGCCTGTACTTCAACACCATCCACTCGACCACGTTCAAGTTCTACGAAGAGGTCAACACGGTCGTCCAGGAGGAGCCGGCGGATTCTGCCGACCCGGAGATCCTCGGCCAACTCGCCGCCATCGGCATCGTGAAAGGCAAGCCGTTCGCGCCCGACGCGCGCATGAAAAAGATCCTGACGGATGCTGCCGCCGTGGGCAATGCCACTGCGCGCGCCCTTTCGTTCAAGTCCCGCGACGAGCAGATGTACTTTTACCCGGGAAAGTCCTGGTTCACGCCCTTCGTCGGCGGCAGCCACGAGTTCATCCAGGATGGCGTCCGGTTGCTGGATGCGCGCACCGTGTTCTTCTACGTGGCCACCGGCATCAGCCCGGCCATGGCGGTGAAGATCGTCGGCGGCGGGTCGCAATACGCCTGCGCCACCTTCGATGCGGAGGGCAACTATTTTGACGGCGGAAAGAATTACCGGCTGCGTCTGCCGCCGAACGTGCCGGTCAAGACCTTCTGGTCCATCATCCCCTACGACACGCAAACCCGGTCGGTGTTGCAGACCGACCAGCGCGACACGGCCCTGACCAGTGAATCCGGCACCGTGAAAACCAACGACGACGGCTCCACGGATATTTACTTTAGCCCGAAAGCGCCTCCCGGAAAGGAAAGCAACTGGATCCAGACCATGCCCGGCAAAGGCTGGTTCACCATCCTGCGCCTCTACGGCGCGCTCGAGCCGTGGTTCGACCAGACCTGGAGACCCGGGGAGATCGAACGGGTGAGATGATCCGGTTTTTTCGTGTATGGCAGGCCCGTCACCTGGAGCGTCGCCCGACGGCATGCCGGAAGGGCCGGGATGGGGGGCGGCGACAACGTTCTGGCCTGTGAGGTCCCCATGAACTGGTTTATTGTCAACCGTAGCCGGGTTTTTCTGCGATCCTCCCTGTGTGTGACGCCGATTGTCTTCATGGCGGCGGCACTCCTCACCGCCCCCCTGGTCCGGTGGGTGGACGACCGCACGCAGTGGACGCTGATGGGCTTCGAACCCGACGGGGCGAGGGCCCTGGTCGGGGCCCTGGCCTCGTCGCTCCTCACCTTCATCGTCTTCGCCTTCAGCATGATCCTGCTCATGGTCCAGATCGCCGGCGGCCAGCTCTCGCCGCGCGTCATCGCCCGGATCTTCGAGGGCCGGACCGCCAAGCTGACCCTGGGCGCCTTCGCGTTCTCCTTCACCTATTCCCTGGCGGCCATGGGCCGGATCGAGGGCCGTGTCCCGCAGCTCCCGGTGATGCTGGTCATCCTGTCGAGCCTGGCGAGCCTCGCCCTCTTCCTCTACCTGATCCAGCGGGTCAGCCAGACCCTCCGGCCCATCCAGATCATGACCCAGGTGGCCGCCGACACCCGCGCCGCCATCGACAAGGCCTACCCGGACCCCTTCACGGCCCCGCCGGAAGCGGCGCCGGGCCCGGACGTCCCGACCGTCCCCGCCGACCGTACGGTCACCTACCGCGGGTGCCCGGGGGCGGTCCTGGCGGTGGACACGGCCGGCCTGGCGGAGATCGCCCGGAAGGCGGGTTGCACCCTCGAACTCGTCCCGCGGATGGGGGATTTCCTGGCCGACGGGGACGACCTGTTCGGGCTCCGCGGCGCCCGGTCGGGCGAGGTGGACGAGAACCGCCTGCGCCGCGGCGTGGTGACAGGCACCGAGCGTTCCCAGGAGAACGACCCGGTCTTCGGCTTCCGGATCCTCGTGGAAATCGCCGTCAAGGCGCTCTCCCCGAGCCTCAACGACCCGTCCACGGGGGTCCTGGCCCTGGACCAGCTCCAGCACCTCCTTCGCCGGCTCGGCGGACGTGACCTCGACACCGGGTTGGTTCGGGATTCGGCCGGAGCGGTCCGGCTCCGGTTCCGCACCCCGGCCTGGGAAGACTACCTTGCCCTCGCCGTGACGGAGATAAGGCACTACGGGGCCGACAGCCACCAGGTGGCGCGGAGGCTCCGGGCGATGTTCGACCACCTCCTGGCCGTCCTGCCCGCGGAGCGCAGGGAAGCACTTCACCGGGAACGGGCTCTCCTGCAGCGGACCACCGAGGGGGCCCTGGCCGACCCCGAGGACCGTCGCCTGGCGGGCGTCGGCGACCGTCAGGGCTTCGGCAGCCTCCTGCGCGGCGGCGGCCCGGAGGACGCCCCGAACGGACGGTAGCGGGCGGTCGAGCAGACGACGCGAAACGTTCGCTTTCGGCAGAGGGTAAATCTCGTGCTGTGTTCCTTGCGTTCTTTGTGGTAAAACGGGCGCCGGGTTATCGGGATTTTATCACGCCGGGCGTGAACGGTCCCGGAAGAACAAGATTGCGGCTTTGGCCGCGCAGGAGGTTCCATGAGGGTTCGGATCATGATCGTGCTGGTGCTGACCTCTCTCGCGTGGACGGCTGTCCACGCCCAGGAAGTGCAGACGTTGACCTTTCCCCGGACGAAAACCGCGGCCGACGGCAGCCAGGTGATCCTCTACCAGCCGCAGATCGACAAGCTGGACTTCTCCGACCGGCTCGAGTACCGCCTCGCGGTCGAGATCCGCCCCCCGGGGGCGACGGCGGCCATCCCTGCCTCCCTGAAGATGAGCGCTGCGACCAGCACCGACCTCTCCGACCGGACGGTGCTGATCTCCGACCAGAAGATCGTCTCGGTCAATTTCCCCTCGGCGGACGGCGACACCGCCCGGCGCCTGTCCCAACTCCTGGAAGGGATCGTGTCGGTCAAGCCGTTGAAGCTGTCCCTGGACCAGATCCTGGCCTGTTCCGTCTCGGCCGAACCGACGCCCGACGTGGCGCCCCCACCGGAGAAGCCGGCGCCCCCGGTCCGGGTCATCGCCGTGCCGCCGGACCCGCCGGTCATCCTCTGCAGCCAGACCCCGTCGGTGCTGGTGCTCTTCGACGGCGAGCCGGTGTTCGCGCCCATCAAGGATACGGGCCTGCGCTACGCCCTGAACACCAACTGGGACCTGTTCCAGACCGACGACAAGACCACCTGCTATCTGCTCGACGACGGCGCCTGGCTCCAGGCCCCCGCGCCCACGGGCCCCTGGGCCCCGGCGGGCAAGCTGCCCAGGGGCTTCTGGGACATCCCCAAGACCGACAGCTGGTCGGAGGTGCACAAGAGCCTTCCCGGCAAAACCCTTGCCCGGGACAAGATGCCCCGGGTATACGTCAGCTTCAAACCGGCGGAGTTGATCCTCCTGGAGGGGAAGCCCAAGCTGAAGGACATCAAGGGCACCGGCTTGAGGTGGGTCACCAACACCGAGAGCGAGCTGTTCCAGGAGAAGGCGAGCAAGGCCTGGTTCTTCCTGGTGGCGGGCCGGTGGTACCGCGCCGCCTCCCTGGAGGGCCCCTGGGTCCTGGCCAGCAACCGGCTGCCGGCCGATTTCGCGAAGATCCCCAAGGATCACCCCCGGGCCTCCGTCCGCGCCTCGGTCCCCGGCACCCCCGAGGCGAAGGAGGCGGTGATGCTGGCCCAGGCGCCTCACAAGGCCGAGGTCAAGCGCGCCGACGTCAAGGTCGAGGTGGTGTACAGCGGGGAACCCGAGTTCAAGCCCATCGAGGGCACGTCGCTGGCCTACGCCGTCAACACCCCGTACGACGTGATCCAGTTGGGGCAGCGCTACTACGTCTGCTACCAGGCGGTCTGGTTCACGGCGTCCTCCCCCAAGGGGCCCTGGGTGGTGGCGGACAGCGTGCCGAAGGAGATCTACACCATCCCGCCCGAGAACCCCAAGTACAACGTGACTTACGTCACCGTGTACGAATCGACCCCCGAGACGGTGACGGTCGGGTACACCGCCGGCTACATGGGCTGCTACGTCGCCTACGGCTGCGTGGTGTACGGCACCGGGTACTACTACCCGCCCTACTGGTACTATCCTGCCGGCTTCTATTACCCGATCTACTATCCCTACCCCTACACCTTCGGGGTGGCGGCCTACTACAACCCCTACACCGGCATGTACGGCCGGGGCGCGTTCGCCTACGGGCCCTACGGCGGCTGCGGCTACGCCGCCGCCTACAACCCGGTCACCGGCACCTACGCCCGGGGCGCGGCGGCCTACGGCCCCTACGGGAGCGGCGGGTTCGTCCAGGCGTACAATCCCCGCACGGGGACCGGCGCGGCGACCTACCAGCGGTCCACCCCCTACGCCCAGTGGGGCCAGTCCGTGGTGACCCGGGGGGACGACTGGGTCCGCACGGGCCATTACTCCGACTCCCGGGGGACGGCGGCCGGCTTCGAGACGTCGTCCGGCGCCAAGGGCGGGCGGGTCGTGACCGACAACGGCAGGACCACCGTCGTCAAGGACGCCGACAACAACGTTTACGCCGGTCACGACGGCAACGTGTATAAGAAAACCGAGGACGGCTGGCAGAAGTACGAGGACGGGTCCTGGAACGACGTAGACCGGTCCGAGGCCCGGGCGAACAAGTCCGGGGACGAACGGTCGAACCGGTCAGGGGACGCCCGGGCGTCCAACCGGGCCGGGACCCAGCCGTCCGGGTCCGGCGAGCGTTCCCGGAACGTGGATCAGCTCAACCGGGACCAGCGCGCGCGCTCCGAGTCCGTCCAGCGCCAGAAGCAGTACGACTCCTGGCGCCGCAGCGGCGGCCAGAGGAGCTGGGGCGGCGGCCGAAGTTTCGGCGGGCGCCGGCGGTAAACCCGTCCCGGGCCGGCGGGGCCGTCTCCCGACCGGGCCGGCCCATGGCGGAATGATGAATCACGAAGTGTTGACGGCCATCGATGAACTGGAACACGACGGTGTCCTGGACCCGGCCCAGGCGGATCGCTTCCGCCGGGTGGCGGCCGGCCGGCTCGTTTCGGTGCAGACCGAGTTGCGCCTGGTCGTGGGGATCGGGATAACCCTGACGGCCTCCGGGGCCAGCCTGTTCATGGCGGAAAACAAAACGCTGCTCGGGGCTTTGCCGGTCCTGCTCGTCATCGCGGCCGCCGCGCTGGCCTGCATCGCCTGGGTGTGGCGGAAGGCGGCCCCGTTCACCTGGAACGAGACCCCCACCCCGGTCACCTCCCTCGATTTCGTGCTGCAGCTCGGCTTGCTCCTCCTCGCCGCCGCGCTGGCCTATGGGGAAGCGACGTTCCACCTGGCCGGAACGCGGTGGCCCGTCTACCTTCTGGCCGTCGGCCTGATCGACCTCTGGGCCGCCTACCGTTTCGACTCCTGCACCGCCCTCTCCCTGGGGCTCTCCGCCCTGGCGGCCTGGCGCGGCGCGGCCGTCATCCCCTCTCTCTCCCTCCGGGAGAACCTGTCCCTCGTGGACTTCCGCTGGAATGCATCCCTCCTGGGGGCGCTCTTCCTGCTGGTCGGTTTCCTGTCCCGCCGTCTGAAACGAAAACCGCACTTCGCATCCGTGTGGGAACGGGGCGGCTTCTTTCTCCTGTCCACCGGGGCGATGTCGGGCACGTACGACCCGTCCGGTTACCTGCCCTGGCTCCTGCTGCTCCTGGCCGCCGGCACGGTCACGTCCCTTGCCGGGATCCGGCGCCGGGTCCCGGTCGATTTCGTGATGGGCTACCTCGTTTTCTGTGTTGGGGTCCTGCGGCTGCTCGCGTTGGTGCTGACGGGGGACGTCTTCCGGTACGTGGTGTCCCCGGTGATCATCGGAGCCCTCGCTCTGCTGATCTTCTCCGTTCACAAAATGGGGGAGGAGCCATGAAACCCGATCCGCGTCTCGCGTTCAACCGGGCGGTCACGAAAGCGGCCCGGGCCTGGCACGAGGCCGGAGCGCTGTCTTCGGACACCCTCCAGGCGATCCTGGCGCGCTATCCCGACGGAGGCCCCCCCGATTCCGTCATCCTGACCGTCGCTTTCTTTTTGCTGGTCACCCTGGGCAGCCTGCTCCTGCTGGCCGGCACGGGGGCGCTGACGTTCGTCGCGCTCGACCGGCTCGAACCGGCCTTTCCGCTGATTCTCCTGGGAACGGTCCTGTGCCTGGACGGCGATCGGCTGGACCGGAAAAGCGGCCTGGGCAAGGAGGGCATGGTCCTGGCCGCCCAGTTCTGGGGGGCCCTGTTCCTCGCGAGCGGCCTCGTCGCCTCACTGGGGTGGTTCAACGTGGAGAGACCGTCGAACCTGTCCGGTGTGTCCGGCCTGGTCGTCTTCGGCCTGGCCGCCTGGCGATGGGGTCGCGGCTTGTTCACCCTCCTGGCGGTGTCCGCGTTCTTCCTCCAGATCCACCTGTCCGTCGGCCATCCCGGGGCCTGGTTCCTCGGCGGGTTGCTCCTGGGCGCGGGCAGCGGCTTCCTTCGACGCGGGGCGTCGGCGACCCGGCGCGAGAGCGGGGGGATTCTGCTGCTGACGTCCCTGGTGACGATCTATGCGGCCGTGAACCGGTACGTCCTCGAGGAGCGATGGCTCTTCAACCCCAACGCCTCCCTTCATCCCCGGGGGCCCCTGGCGGCCCTGGCGGACGGCCCCGGGCCCTGGTATTCCCTTTTCTCCATCGCGGCCACCGTGCTGTTCCCCCTCGTCCTGCTTGCCTGGGGCGCCCGGTCCCGGCGGCTTTCCGTTCTGAATGCCGGCCTGGTCTGCCTGGTCCTCTCCCTGGCGACCCTGTACGTCTACCATCCCGTATTGCCGCTCTGGGTCGTGTTTTGCCTGGGAGGCCCGCTCCTGGCCGGACTGGCCTGGGGGCTGGAATCCGGGCTGAACCGGAGGCCAGGCCAGGAGTGGCACGGTTTCACCGCCCAGCCGCTTTACGGCAACACGGCGAGGGACAGGGGACTGAACCTGGCCGCCAAGGTGTTCAAAAAACACCTGCCCGGCTGGTGAAAATTGACACCCCCGCAAAAAGTCGCATCTTACCCGCGAATCACGCGAATGAACGCGAATCAGAAATCAACAATCAATAGATATTATTCGTGTTATAAATTCGCGTATATTCGTGTTATTCACTACAGGGCTCGCAACGACCGGGAAGTCGATTTCCTGATCCGGCGCGGCACCGGGGTGGAGGAATTGGTCCAGGTGGCCTGCGCCCTCGAGGGGGAGGACACGCGGCGGCGGGAGATCAAGGCCCTGACCGAGGCGGCGGAAGAGCTGGGGGCGTCGCGTCTGACGATCCTGGCCGGACAGGGCTCCGAAAGGGTCCCGAGCGGCGACCGCTCGATCGAGGTGGTCCCCCTTCTGAACGGCGGAAAGCAGTTCCTTCCGGTAGAGGGACCCGGCTTCGGCCATCTTCCCCGGTTTCACTTTTCGTGAAGGTTTCTTTCCGTTCAGCGCGGGTAGCCCTGGATCTCGAGGCGGGTCAGGCCGCGGTCTTTCGCGTGCCGGACCACGGCGTGGTACTCGGCGCGGGTGATCCGGCGGTCGATCTCGGGGTACTCCGCGGCCTTGAAGACGGGGGTGAACTGGGACATCAGGTTGAGGTAGGTGTCCGCCGGCAGGTGGTCCGCCACCCAGTCCACCACCCGGATCGAGTCCTCCGCCCCGCCGGGCATGACCAGGTGCCGGATCATGAGACCCCGGCGGATCAGCCCGTCCGGGCCGGGCCGGGCCGTCCCCACCTGGCGGTGCATCTCCCGCAGGGCGGCCCGGGTGACCTCGGGGTAGCTCCCGGCCCCGGCGGAGTAACGCTCCGCCCGCCGGGCGTCCGCGTACTTGAAGTCGGGGAGGTAGACGTCCACCACCCCGTCCAGGAGTTTCAAAACGTCCAGGCGCTCCCAGCCGCAGGTGTTGTAGACCACCGGCAGCCGGAGTCCCTTCCCGGCCGCCTCGTCCAGGGCCAGCAGGATGTGGGGGGCGTAGTGGGTGGGGGTGACGAGGTTGAGGTTGTGGCAGCCCCGCCGCTCGAGGTCCAGCATCATGGCCGCCAGGTCCGGGACCCGGCAGGGCGTGCCCTGGCCGCCATGGCTGATCTCCCAGTTGATGCAGAAGACGCACCGCAGCCCGCAGTGGGTCAGGAAAACGGTCCCGGACCCGCGGCTCCCCGACAGGGGCCGTTCCTCCCCCCGGTGGGGGTAGTGGGAGGCGACGTCCAGCCGGGTGGTGGCCCCGCAGAAGCCCGCCTGTCCGTCGAGCCGCGCGGCGCCGCACTCTCGCGGGCAGAGCCGGCAGTGCTTCATGGACTGCCACAGTTGCTCGCCCCGCCGCTTCAGTTCACCGCGGCGGTGGAGGGCGAGGCAGGCGGGCTGGAAGGCCGGGCCGCCCCCGTTCCCCTCCCGTTCCCCGCCGTTCGCGTCGCCCCTGGCAGGCTGGCCGGGAGACGCTTCCCGGCACCCGCCGAACCCGGCCGGACCGAGACCGGCCAGGGCCAGGGCGATGGAATCCCGGAGCAATTCACGCCGGTTTCTCCCGTTCACGGGTCCCTCCGTTTCACGCCCCGGGGCGGCAACGGTTCCCGGGGCGAGGGGGTCAGTCTTGACACCCCCGTAAAAAGTCGCATTTTGCCCGCGAATCACGCGAATAAACGCGAATCAGAATTCAAAAACTACTAGATATTATTCGTGTTATAAATTCGCGTATATTCGTGTTATTCGCGGGAAATCTCCCTTTCGCGACTTTTTGCGGCCCCATCAGTCTTCTTCGTGGGCCGTGTGCCCACCGAGCATGAACTCCAGGCCCAGCCACACCGAGTGGGAGTCCCGGGGGTCGAGGGCGTCGGACCGGTCGTAGTTGTACTGGAGTCGGAACCGGCTGAAGTGACTCGGGCTCCAGGAGAAGAGCGGGGAAAGGCGCAGGCGGTCCGCGCGGAGCGGGTCCGCCTCCCGGGGGATGACCCCGTCGTGGCTCCCCGAGGCGTACTCGACACGCAGCCCCGCCGCCAGCCCTTTCCGGAAGGTGAACACTCCCTGAAGGTTCAGCCCCCAGTCCACCAGGGTGGTCTCCGGCAGGGAAACCAGTCCCCCGTGCCCGTCCGCGGCGAGCGACGCGGCGGCGGTGTAGGCCCGGCGGATGCCCTCGCCCGTCAGCGTGAAGGCGGGGCCGCCCCCGCCGTGATGGTCCGGGTGCCAGTGGAGCAGCGCGTCCACGCCCCAGATGTCGGTGCCGGCCTCCGGTCCCGTGGCGTTGGGGCCGCGCAGCCAGGACCCTCCGCCCTTCAGGACGGCGTTGGGGCCGAGTTCGGCGGCGTTGTCCCAGCGGACGAGGTAGACCAGGTCCCGGAGGCGGCCGATCGGGCGGTCAACGACCGGCCACCCGCCGGGGGCCCCGGACGCGTGACCCCCGTGCCGTGCCGCCGCAAGGCCCGGGAACCCGGGGCGGACCGCGAGGGGCCGGCGGGGGGCGTCAGGGTCTTCCGCCGCCTCCCCGGGGTCCCCGAGGAAACTGACCATGGTCTGGCCCGACGGGTTCTGCACCCCCAGGAAGAGCCGGGAACGCCAGGGCAGAGGCGCCTCCCACGACAGGCGCGCCCCCGGGCCGCGCATGCCGTCGGGACCGAAGACGCGGGTGTTGATGATCGGCTGGTCCAGCCAGGTCCAGGCGTGGGGGTGGGTGGGGTTGGACCGGCCGAACTCGGTGAGAAACTGCCCGGCCTTGACCTGGAGCCCTCGCGGGAGACACGCGGTGGTGGCGAAAGCTTCCTCGAGTTCCACCCCGGTCTCGCCGGTCCGGCTGTCGATCGCGGCCGTGAGATAGGCCTCCACCCGGAACCAGGGGTCCACGTTGCCGGCAAAGGCCAGCTCGGCCAGGCGGAAGGTGAAACCCCGCCGGTCCGGGTCGTGGCCGCCCCCTTCGATCAGGGGGATTTCCGGGTCGGGCCGGGTGGACCCCCCCACCGCGGCCTGGACGTCCAGGGCGATCTCCATCCGGCGGGGGGAGGCGGTTTCGTCGTCCCCGGGCTTCCCGTGGTCGTGGCCCGCGTGCGTGCAGCCCTCCGCCGGCTCGTCGGCGTCGTGACCCCGGGGGGGCGGCGAGCCCTCTCCCGGCGGGGAGAGGGCGGCCGGCTCGGCGACTGGGGCGCCCAGGGCCGCCTGCAGGGCGTCGAGCCGCTTCGTCAGCGTCTCGATGACCCGCTGTTTCTCCGCGTCCCGTCGCTTGAGTTCCTCGATTTCCCGTTTCAGCCGCGAGAGTTCGTCCGGGGCGTCGCCCTGCGCCGGGGCGAGGCAACCCGCCGCCCAGAGCAACACGCCAGCCAGAAACCATCGTCCGGTTTTGATCATGCGCAGATTCCGATGGACCGTCGTGCCGGCGGCACGGCGAAAAGCCGTCACATCATGGCGCGGCGCAGCTTGTGCTTCCGTTCGTGGATCTCCCGGTGGATCTTCCGCATCTCCGCGCGGCTCTTCGCCGCGGCCGGGTCGTCGCGCCGCTTCTTCAGCTCGCGGATCTCGCGCTTGACGGACGTCTTGTCGATGCCCACCACGTGGAGGTGGTGGTGCATGTCGATGTGCAGCGCCTTGCAGAGGTTGGCCAGCAGGTGCTCCTTGTTCATCTGGGTGGCGCCCTGGACCGCCTCGTGCTGGATGGTCTTGGCGATCTCGCGCAGCTCCGCCACGGACTTGCCTTTGAGTTCCTCGAAGGTGTACGCCATGCCACACTCCTTGCGCAGAATTTTCCTGGATTATACCACAGGGGCCCTGACTGGGGAAACCGGAGAAAGGACCACGGAATACACGAAATACACGAACAGGGAGGACAGAGTTCAGATTTCTTCGCGAGCTTTGCGCCTGGCGAGATCTCGATCCGGATCGATTCTCGCCAGGGCGCCAAGCTCGCAAAGGAAGACGGCATGGGCCGCAAATCGTGTTCCCGGTCGGCGTTTCATGAGATCGACCCCACGATCTTGCGTGACCTGGCAACGATTCCACGTTGAAGGGGCTTCGCTTTTTCGGGGACATTGCCCGGTGAAAGTGGCCTGGGAAGTCAACCGGGATTGACAACCTGCGGGTAAAAACGCAGCCGCTGAAGCGCCTAAAAACCGGGGACGATGTGGATGCGGGCCCGATAGCGGCCGAAAAGGCGGGCGTCGTACCACATCCAGTAAAACCGCTCCATGTTGAAGATCGTAGTCCCCTCCATCCGGTCGTCGTGCCGGTCGTAGGGGTCGGCGAAGAAGATCACGTCGTCGGCGAAGTCCGCCGTCCCGCGGTCGTCGAAACCCTTGGCCACCACCCAGTGGCCGCCCCAGTCGCTCCACTCCACCAGCACGGGGGCCCCGGCGCGCAGACGGTCTTTCAGGGCGAACCAGGCCCAGTAGGGGGTCACCGTGTCGTTGTGCTCCGCGTCCTGCTCGAAGAGGGCGGCGGCAATCCCGTGGGCCTGGAACCAGGCCAGGATGGCCTCGGGCGTGGTCCCGCAGGTCATGTTCGACCCCATCTCCGCCGCCAACTGCCTCTCGATCTTCGTGAGGATCTTCGGGTCGGTTTCCGTCACGAGGCCCCAGTAGCGGAGCAGGCTGAGAACGGACGCGGGGCCGCAGGTGTAGTCGGTGCTCTGCTGCCAGCCGGTCACGGGAAGGTGGCAGAGCCCTTCCTGAAGCGGCAGGTTCTCGAAGTCGAGGGTCGAGTAGTAGGGAAGTGCGGACGCTTTCGCTTTGGCGGGCGCCGGTTGCGGGGCTGCCGGAGGGGTTCCGGCCGGGTCCGCCCCGGTGCCCGGGGGAGATGCCGCGGCAACCCCGGCGAAAGCGGCGGCACAGGCCAGGAATAATCGTGCGAGGAACATGTCGCGGCTCCTTCGGCGGGCGTTCGAGCGGGTGTGCCGACGCACCTCCCTCTTCCCGCTCCCCACGGGCCCTCAACTTCGGGGGCCGGTTCTCGCCCGGCGATCACCTCGGCAGAGGCGCCGCTTCGGCGGCCGGGGCGGGGGGGGGCGGCGCGCCGTCGCCCTTGCCCCCTCCGGCCGGGAAGACGTTGAGGATGACGTGGTTGAGGGTCTGCCAGTCCGGGGTGGCCGCCCCGGGCGAGGGGTTGCCGACGATTCCCTTCTCGTGCAGGTACCAGAACGCCAGGGTCCCCGTTGTCATGTTCCGCCAGAGCAGGTCGGCCCGACCGTCCCCGTTGAAGTCGCCGACGCCCATGACCTTCCAGTTCAGGTCGGACACCGTTCCCATGTCGATGCTCCGCTGGAGACCGCCTGCGTTGATCAACCACAGGGACAGCGCCCCCGTCTCTGCGTTCCGCCAGAGGACGTCGGCGCAGCCGTCCCGGTCCACGTCCCCGAAGCCCAGCACGTGCCAGGCCGGGTCCATGGGCCCGGGGGACACGTCGGCGGCGAACCCGCGGTCGTTCAGGAGCCAGATGGACGGGGCGCCCGTCGGCCCGTGGCGCCAGAAGAGGTCCGCGGTCCCGCTGCCGTCGAAGTCGGCGGTGCCGACCACCTGCCAGTCCACGGACCCGACGCCGCCGAGATCCAATGACCCCTTCACGGCCGCACCGTCCATGAACCACAGGGACAGCAGCCCCAGTTCGTCGTTGCGCCAGAAGAGGTCCGCCATCCCGTCGGCGTTGACGTCCCCCGTCCCCACGATCTGCCAGGCCGGGTCCACTTCCCCGGGGGACTCGTCCGCGACGACGCCGCCCTTCCCGAGAATCCACATCGACAGCTCGCCGGAGAAGCGGTTCCGCCACAGGACGTCGTCCGGCCCGTCGCCGGTGAAGTCGTTCAAGCCCTTCACCTCCCAGACACCGTCGCCGGACCCGCCCAGGTAGAGCCCGACGATGGCCCCGTCATTCTCCAGCAACCACGCGGACGTGACGTCCTGCACGTCGTTGCGCCAGAAGACGTCGCTGATCCCGTTCGCGTCGAAATCGACGACGGCGTGCGACGCAACCTGGCGCACGGTGACCCAGGCCGTGACCGAGTCGGCCGGCCCGCAGCCGCCCGTGACCTGGACCCAGTAGGGCGTGGTCTCGGCCAGGGCGGGCGTGGTGAAGGTGTTCGCGTCCCCGCCCACCGGCTCGGACACATCGCTCGCCACGCCGCGGTACCACTGGTAGTGGAGCGTCTCGCCCGACGCCAGGACGGACAGCGTGGCGGCCTGGCCGGCCCAGATCGTCCGGGGTAGCGGCATGGCCGTGATCTCCGTGACGCTCAGGACCGTCACCGTGTGGTCCGGGGAGGTGGCCGTGCAGCCGGCCGCCGTGGTGACTGTCACCGTGTACGCCGTCGCCGCCGCGGGCGACACCGTGATGGCCCGGGTCGTCTCGCCGCCCGGGGACCAGTGGTACGCGGCGTAGTCCGCTCCCGCGTCCAGCGTCACGTCCGACCCCAGGCAGACGGTGGCCGGCCCCGTGATGAGGGGCGTGGGCAGCGGGTTGACGGTGTGGCCCGCCCCCGGCGAGGTGCTCGCGCCGAAATGGGCGTCCCCGCCGTAGGCCGCGCTCACGGTGCGGGCCCCCGGAGCCATGGCCGCCGTGGTCAGCACGGCCGTGCCGGCGCCGTCGAGGGTCCCCGTGCCGAGGGACACGGCGTCGTCGTAGAACGTCACCGTTCCCGTGGGCGTCCCCGCCCCCGGCGCCGTCACCGTCACGGTGGCCGTGAAGGTCACCGGCTCGCCCTCGCAGACCGGGCTCGCCGAGAGCGCCAGCGCCGTGGCGGTCCCGGCCGGGTTCACCACCTGGGACAGCACCCCCGACGTGCTGCCGTTGAAGTGGCCGTCCCCGCCGTAGCTCACCGTCACCGGGTGCGTCGCCACCTCCAGCGCGCTGGTGGAGAAGGAGGCGACCCCGCTCCCGTCCAGGGCGGCGGTCCCCAGGGTCGCGGCCCCGTCCAGGAACGTCACCGCCCCCGTGGGCGTCCCCGCCCCCGGCGCCGCCGCCGTCACCGTGGCCGTGAAGGTCACGCTCTGCCCCCACGCCGACGGGTTGGCGGACGACGCCACCGCCGCGGTGGAATCCGCTTTCTGGACCCCCTGGTCCAGGATCGTCGACGTGCTGGTGTTGAAAGACGGGTCGCCCTCGTAGCGCGCCGTGACGGGGTGCGTCGCCACCGCCAGCGCGGCCGTGGTGAACGTGGCCGTGCCGCCGGCCAGGGCACCCGTCCCCAGGGTCGTCGCCCCGTCAAGGAAGGTCACCGTCCCCGCGGGCGTCCCCGTCCCCGGCGCCACCGCCGTCACGGTGGCCGTGAAGGTCACCGCCTGGCCGAACACCGACGGGTTGGGGGAGGAGGTCAGCGCGGTGGCGGTGTCCGCCTTGTTCACCGTCTGGTTGACGGCGGAGGATGTGCTGGTGTTGAAGGCGGCGTCGCCGTCGTAGCGCGCCGTCACCGCGTGTGGCCCTGCCGCCAGCGTCGCGGCTGTGAAGGTCGCCGTGGTGCCCGACAGCGTCCCCGTCCCCAGCGTGGTGGCGCCCTCCAGGAAGGTCACCGTCCCCGTCGGCGTCCCCGCCCCCGGCGCGCTCACCGCAACCGTGGCCGTGAAGGTCACCGCTTGGCCGAACACCGACGGGTTGGGCGCCGAGACCAGGGCCGTTGTCGTTTCGGCCTTGTCCACCGTCTGGTTGACGGCGGAGGACGTGCTGGGGTTGAAGGCGGCGTCGCCGTCGTAGCGAGCCGTCACCGTGTGCGTTGCCACCGACAGCGTCGGGTTGGTGAACGTGGCCGTGTCGCCCGACAGGGTCCCGGTCCCCAGGGTCGTGGCGCCGTCGAGGAAGGTCACCGTCCCCGTGGGCGTCCCCGCGCCCGGCGCCGTGACCGCCACGGTGGCCGTGAAGGTGACGGCCTGGCCGTACACCGACGGGTTGGGCGCCGTGTTCAGGCCGGTGGTGGTGTTCGCCTTCTGGACGTCCTGGGCGAGGGGCGCCGAGGTGCTGGGGTTGAAGGATGGGTCGCCGTCGTAGCGTGCCGTCACCGTGTGCGGCCCGACGCCCAGCGCCGGGGTGGTAAACGTGGCGGTGCCGCCCGAGAGCGTCCCGGTCCCCAGGGTGGTCGCGCCCTCCAGGAAGGTCACCGTCCCAGTGGGGGTCCCCGCGCCCGGGGCCGTGACCGCCACGGTGGCCGTGAAAGTGACGGCCTGGCCGTACACCGACGGGTTGGGCGCCGCGTTCAGACCGGTGGTGGTGTCGGCCTTCTGAACCGTCTGGGTCCCGGCCGGCGAGGTGCTGGGGTTGAAGGCGGCGTCGCCGTCGTAGCGCGCCGTCACGGTGTGCGGGCCGACGCCCAGCGCCGCCGTGGTGAGGGTGGCGGCGCCGCCGGCCAGCGTTCCGGTCCCCAAAGTCGTCGCGCCCTCCAGGAAGGTCACCGTCCCCGTCGGGGCCCCGCTCCCCGGCGCGTTCACCGTCACCGTGGCGGTGAAGGTCACCGGCTGGCCGACGCGCGAGGGGTTGGGCGCCGCGCCCAGGCTGGTGGTGGTGTCCGCTTTCTGGACGGTCTGGGTGAGGGGTGTCGACGTGCTGGGGTTGAAGGACGCGTCCCCGACGTAGACGGCCGTCATGGTGTGGGGCCCGACGCCCAGCGCCGCGGTGGTGAACGTGGCGGCGCCGCCGGCCAGCGTCCCCGTCCCCAGGGTCGTGGCGCCGTCGTGGAAGGTCACGGTTCCGGTGGGTGTCCCGGCGCCCGGCGCGTTCACCGTCACCGTGGCAGTGAAGGTCACCGACTGGCCGTAACGGGACGGGTTGGGCGCCGAGGCGAGTCCGGTGGTGGTGTCGGCCTGGTTCACGGCCTGGGAGAGGACCGGCGAGGTGCTCGCTTCGAACAAGGCGTCGCCGTCGTAGCGCGCCGTCACGGTGTGCGCTCCCACGGCCAGTGCGCCAGTGCTGAAGGTGGCGACGCCGCCGATCAGCGTCCCGGTCCCCAGGGTCGCGGCGCCGTCGAGGAAAGTCACGGTCCCGGTGGGGGTCCCGGCGCCCGGCGCCACGGCCGTCACCGTGGCGGTGAAGGTCGCCGGCTGCCCGTAGGTCGACGGGTTGGGCATCGACGTCACGGCGGTTGTCGTGCCGGCTTTCTGGACCGTCTGGGTGAGCGGCGTCGACGGGCTGGGGTCGAAGGCGGCGTCACCCCCGTACTGGGCGATGACGAGGTGAGTTCCCACCGCCAGGGAAGACGTGTTGAAAGTGACCGTCCCGCTCCCGTCGAGCGACCCGGTCCCGATGGCGCTCCCGTTGTCCAGGAAGGTCACGGTCCCGGAGGGGGTCCCCGCCCCGGGGGCCACGGCGGTCACCGTGGCCGTGAAGCTGACCGGCTGGCCCGATACCGACGGGTTCGGCGAAGCGGCCAAGCTCGTGAAGGAAGCCGACGGCTGGACCACCTGGTTCAGGTGGGAGGACAGGCTCCCGTTGTGGCTGCCGCTGCCCGCGTACTCCGCCCGGATGGGGTGCGTCGCCACGCCCAGCGAAGCGGTGGTGAAGGTCGCCGTTCCGCTCCCGTTGAGCGTTCCACTCCCGAGGAAGGCCCCGTTGTCCGTGAAGGTCACCGTTCCCGACGGTACTCCCCCTCCCGGCGCGACCGACGTCACCGTGGCCGTGAAGGTCACCGACTGGCCGAACCGGGACGGGTTCTGTGACGAGACCAGGATCGTCGACGTGTTCGCCTTGTTCACGGTCTGGCCGCCGGAGAGGGAGCCGGTGCTTCCCGCAAAAGCGGGGGTGTCGGGCAGGTACTGGGCCGACACGGGATGTCCCCCCACCGACAGGCTGGAGGTGCCGAGAGACGCCGTCCCGCCGGAGAGGGGGACCGGGCCGCCGAGGTTGGCGCCGTCCGCCGTGAACTGGACCGTTCCCGTGGGCGTCCCCGCCGCGGCGCTCACCGTGGCCGTGATGGTCACCGGTTGGCCAAAGAGGGAGGGGTTGGGGGCTGCGGTCACGACGGTGGCGGTGGGCAAGGGGTTCACGGCGTGGCTGTGCACGGGCGAGGTGGACGCGCCGAAGCCGGTGGAACCGCTGTACGTCGCGGTCAGCGCGTGGGTGCCGACGGCCAGGGCGGCGGTGGTCAGGGCAGCCACGCCGCTGCCGTTGAGGGCGCCCGTGCCCAGGTTCGCGGCGCCGTCGAAGAAAGTGACGGTCCCGGTGGGGGTCCCGCCTGAGGAGGTCACCGTGGCCGTCAGGGTGACGGACTGCCCCCAGGCCGAGGGGTTCGGGGCGGATGTCAGGGCCGTCGTCGTCGGGTCCTGCAGCGTCCCGTTGAACTCGAAGGCCCCGATGTCGGTGTTGCCGCTGCGGTTGTACCCCCGCTGGTCCTTCTCGGGGGCGCCGGCGGCCGTCCCGTTGTCGATGGCGGGGCTGCCGGACTGCAGGGGGCGGGTCGGGGTCGTGCCGCCCTGGGCCAGGCCGGTGTCCAGCGCCGACAGGAGCGGGTCGATGGCCGTCCCCGATTCGACGGCGCCGGGGTTGGGCGTGGTGGAGGAGAGGGGGTCCCCGTAACGGTCGCCGGTGGTGTTGCCGCTGAAGGCGTACTGCCCCAGGTCGCCCACCAGGTTGTAGCCCTGGGACTGGAAGGTGCCGGTCCCGCCCCAGTTGTCGTCCAGGTCGACCCGCGCGTTGCCCACCGCCGCGCTGTTCTGGGCGCCGAGGGTGTTCCTGAGCGCGATGGAGCCGTTGTACAGGTTCAGGCCGCCGCCGTTGTCGTTGGCGACGATGGTGTTGCCCGCCACGGTGCAGTTGAGCAGGGTGGTGGTCCCGCTGAGGTTCAGGACGGCCCCGCCGAACTGGGCGCTGTTGCCGCTGAAGGTGCAGTTGGTGAAGGCGGCGGTCCCGTCGTTGGCGACGGCGCTGCCGCCGCAGGCGCTGTTGCCGGAGAAGGTGCCGGCGGTCACGGTCAGGGTGCCCTGGTTGTAGATGGCGCCGCCGCACGGGTCGAATTCGCCGGCGTAGTTGGCGGTGTTGGACAGGAACCAGCAGGCGTCGACAGTCACCGTGGCCCCGGCGGCCACCCGGAGGCCGGCCCCGTTCGCGCCGCCCGAGTAGTAGCCGGAGACATGGCCCGCGGTGATCTTCATCCCCGACAGGGTGACCGTCCCGCTCGTGACGTCGAAGACCCGCGAGACGCTGTTCCCGCTGACGGTCAGCTTGTCCGCCCCCAGGCCGGTGATGGTCAGGCTCTTGTTGACGGTCAGCGACCCCGAGGTCAGGGTGATGGTGCCGGAGGCGAAACCGAACTGGAGGGTGTCGCCGGACGCGGCGGCGGCGATGGTGTTGCGGAGGGAGCCGGCCCCGCTGTCGGCCGTGCTGGTCACGGTCAGCGTGGCCGCGCGGGACAAGCCTCCCGCCCCCGGGAGGGCGACGATCAGGAGAAGCAGGAGAACTGCGATTCTGGGTTTCATGATGCCCTCCGCGGCTTTCGCTTCGAACCGGCGATCACGGCCGCTGCCGGTGGTCCTTCCCTTGCTTGGGCCTCAGGCCGTTCCGGCCGGGGCCCCGAACCGGTTTCCGGCACACGGGGAGCGCCCCGTCAAGACCGTATCGGATAGAGCCCGTACTGGCAGATACAGAAGTTCATGGCCAGGTACGGCTGCAGGTTTGCGTGGGCGAGGCTCCCGCCCGCGGGCCCGACGGCGGACGCGGCCATCACGTCCGCCGGGGCCAGGGTCTGGTAGGCGTTCACCGGGCGGAGGGACGGGCCCACCGCCTTGGCCCCTCTCGCCGGGTAGGCGCCGGCAGGGTCCTTGCGGTCCGCCGGCAGGTCCTGGCCGACCAGGGGGTGGGTGTGGGCCGGGAGTTGGGCGTTGGTCACGGTGACCGTCTCGAAACCGGTGACCTCTCCCGGAACGCGGGGAGTCAGCCCCTGCCCGCTTCCGGCGGCCATGGGGGCCCGCCCCTGCAGGTTGGGCAGGCCGAAGGTCGTCGAGCCGTTCCCGCCGAAGGTGGTGCCGAGAATGGAATAAAGCGCCGTGTTCTGTTGGATCTGAATCAGCTGCCCGCTGCAGGCGGCCCAGTTCTTCGGCGCGAAGTTGAAGCCGATGATCCGGATTTCCCCGATGAATGCATCCGCCATCGTGTGTCTCCTTGTGCCGGCATCAGTTCCTGGAGGGGAAGATCCCCGTCAGGGCGATGCAGAAGTTGAGGACCAGGGACGGTTGCACGTTGCCGTGTGCGTTGCCGCCGGCGGCGCCGAGGGCCCCGGCGGCCATGGCCACGGGGTTGGCCGCGGCGGTGTAGACGGGGTTGCTCACGTCGATCCCCCCCCAGGCGTTCCCGGCGGGGCTGTTGGTCACCCCCTGGGTGTTGCTCCCCCGCAGGGAATGCGAGTGTTGGGGGATTTGGCCCGCCGTCAGGGTGACGGTTTCCGTGCCTCCGGCCGCCCCCTGGGTGTAGGTGCCGCTGAAATGAATGGGCACCCGGCCCCGCAGGTCGGGCAGGCTGAACGTGGTTTGGCCGTTGCCGCCGTAGGTGGTCCCCAGCAGGCTGAACAGGGCGGTGTTCTGACTGATCAGGAGCACCTGACCGCTGCAGGTCGACCAGTACCGCGGGGCCCAATCGAAAGCGAAGGGTTTGATTTCGCCAATGAACGGATCCGCCATGCTTTCCTCCCGTTTCGAGGGTCTATGCTTCACTGCTCGTCGTGCCAAAGACCTTGCCGCGACGGCATCCCGCCCCTCCCCGCCGGGCTTCGCCGCCTCGCCCGGCCGGGCGCGTCTCGACGTCAGGGCCGCGTCGGGAAAACCCCCTCGCAGCAGATGATGAAATGGACGCACAGGGCCGGCATCAGGTTGTCGTGCGGCTGGCCGCTTCCGGCGGGGGCCACCGACGCGGCGTTCATGCTCACGGGCGCGGACGTGCCCGTGGTATACAGGTTCACCCCCGTCAGCCCGGGGAGGTTCCCGCCGGGCGTGGTCTGCCCTGCGGGGTTCCCACTGGCGGAGAGCGAGTGGGTGTGGCCCCCCAGTTGGTCGGCGGCGAGGGTGACGGTCTCCGTGCCGAAGGCCTGGCCGATGCTCCGGGGTGTCAGGCCGGGGCCCTCGCCCTGGTGCACCGGGAGCCGGCCCCGCAGGTCCGGCAGCCGGAAGTTGCTCACCCCGTCCCCCCCGTAGATGGTCCCGATCAGGGCGTACAGGGCGTTGTATTCGGCGATGGACAGCAGGCTGCCGTCGCAGAAACGCCAGTACAGGGGGGCGAACGTGCCGCCGAACATCTTGATCTCCCCGATGAATCCGTCCATGTCCTGCCTCCCTTGACGCGGCGAAACCGCCTGCGGATTTCGTGAAAGGAACGTCCCCCGGCCGCCCCCTCAAGGCCGCAGCCGGTTGAAGACCGCCTGGTAGCACACGGCGTCGGTCCACCCGGAGTGGATCGGGCCGACGAAGAGGTCGAACTCGCCCAGGGCCGCGTGCCGGACCCGGTGGGTGTCCTGGGTCAGGACCGGCGCCAGCGGCCCACGGAAGAGGAGCGAGAAGGCCTCGCAAGCCGCGGTCTGCATTCCGGTCACCTCCACCAGTTCCACCTCCACCGCCCCGCCGTCCCGGGATCGGATCTCGAAACGGGTGTTCAGGTGGGGGGTGAAGCTGTCCCGGGTCAGGTGCTCGAGCATTCGCACTCCCTTGGCGTCGCCGCCCTCTCGCCGGCTTCGACCCGACCCCGGGGCGCGCGCTCCATGTAGTAATAAACGCCCCGCAGCTCCCCTTCCCGGAAGCCCAGGACCCGGTACCAGTCCCTTGCCGGGTTCAGGGTCTCCACGTGCAGGCCCAGGGGTACGCCGCGCGCGTCGGACTCGGCGACGAGGCCGGCCATCAGGCGGGCGCCGATCCCCCGGCCCCGGTGCTCCGGCAATACGGCGATGTCCATGATGCGGATCTCGTCCGGGTGGCGGTGCACGTAAAGCCGGCCGACGGGGACGCCGCCCGCCAGGACCACGTCGAATTCCGCCCCCGGGTAGTTGGCCACGTACTGGTCGTGCTGGAGCTGGAACTGCCAGGCGAGGAACGCGGCGATCCGGTCCTCGTCCCACCCGGAGAGCGCCATCTCCTCCCGGCGCGAACCGGCGTAGACCCGAAGCAGGAACTCCCGATCGGCGTCGGTGATGGGGCGTAGCGTCACGTCATCCATGGCTGATTCCCTTCACGCACGGTCTCTTCCGATTCTCACGATTTCCCCGCTCCGGCGCCCCTTTCGGGGTAAAAGCCCGGCCGTGCGGCGCCGGGCCCGCCTGCAGCCGGTCGGACCGGGGCCGCCGTCTACTTCAGGATCGTGTCCGACGCCGGGGGGGCGAACTTCTGACCGGGTGCCAGCACGACCCAGGCCTTGCCCTTGGGGTGCAGCGTCAGCACGAAGGTACCGCCCGGGGAGCTGATTTCCGCCCGGGTCAGGCCGTCCTCGACGTAGATGCGCCGCACGGCGTTGGTCTCGCCCAAGTCGGCGTGGAGCGTCCAAACCTTCCCCCCGTCCAGCGACTGGAGGATCCGGCCGTCCGCGGTCCCCCTGAACAGCCGCCCGCCCGCCGGCACCGCGTCACCGGGGGGCGCCGTCGGCTTGGGGTCGGCCGCGAGCAGCTTCCCCGGAACGAACAACCCCGCCGCGCTCAAACCCAGCAACCTGAGAAAGTCCTTCCTGGTCATAGGGGCTTCCCCTCACCCTGATTTAGTATTTTCATTTTGTACCCATCTCGTCCCTTGTGCAAGTGAATTCATGGATGCACGGGTAGGGCGGGTGGATTCGGAAGGAGGATGAGCCTGGGGACCCATCGACAATCGAATGGTAACATGTTATGAAATCCGTTGTTTGACCATCGCCCGGGGAGCGGTGGTACTTGTTGAGGGGCCCTCCAGGATGACTGTCCCGCAAAAAGCCCGGATTCGGATCTCACAGAGGCACAGAGGCACGGAGAAATGCATTTTGGATTTAATAGAATCAACAATTTTTATGATTACTCCGTGCCTCAGTGCCTCTGTGAGAGAAAAGGGCTTTTCAGACGACGACAAGGATATAGGTGCCGTACCCCTGGTGAGAGGCCGCGGGTCAACGGAAGGGGTCGATGATGCGAACCCCGCGGTATCTCCGGTCGTGCTGCAGGTCCTCGGTGTACAGGCAGGGGCAACCGCTCCTCAAGGCCGAGGCGACGACGAGGCTGTCGGACCACGAAAAGCCGGTGTCCGCCTGGACGGTCAGGGTGTCCTGGTAGAGGGTCTCGTCGGGCCAGACCTTGCAGAGAGGGAAAAGAACCTCTTGCTGGTACTCCCCGAGGCTGAGCCTGTCCATCGGCTTGAGGAACCGGCACTGCGCGACGTGGCAAAACTCCTGCACCACCTGCCAACTGATGCACCCGCGTCCCTGGAGGGCGAGACCGACCAGTTCCCGCCCCCGGCGACGCTTTTCCGGCGCCGTCGGGTCGAAGGTGTAAACCAGGATGTTCGTGTCGAGAAAGAACCTAGCGTTCATTGAGTTCATCCCTGGAGAAATGCCTGCCGGCCTCGCACTGCCCCTCGAGACGTTCCATCAGGCTGTCGAACCGGGCGGCCCGGTCACGTTCCTGGGCCCATTCCTCCAGCCAGCTCCGAAAGGCGTCGTTCAAGCTGCGGTGTTCCCTGCGGGCCCTCTCGCGGGCTTTCTCGATCAAGCGTTCATCCGCACTCAAGGTGATGTTCTTCATCATCGCCTCCACAAAAACAGTGTACACGTTTTTCGTGTAGAAAGCAAGGGGGAGATCCGCCCCTTGACTTCTCCGGGGGTTCCGGCTATGTTCCTCCCCGGCCGTGACGGCGGAACGGCGGACAGGAGCGGTTGGAGGTTCGGGGTGGCGGTGGACGGCTCGATCACGGCAGGCGACGGGACGGCGATGGGCGAACGCGCCCTGGCGGACGCCCTGGGCCTGCCGCTGTATGCCCCCCCCTGGTTCGTGCCGGTCCTGCGGCCGATGGAAACGGCGCACTGGCGGGTGACGACCTGCCCCTTCCACGTGGAGCCCGGCTACCACAGCGGGTTGTGGGCGGTCCCCGCGATGCCCCTGCTCCTGCGCCGGTCCGAAGGTTCCGGTGACGCCTGGGAGACCTGGATGTCCTTTTCCCCCCGGGAGATCGAAAGCCAGGAGCCGGCCTGCCGCCACGCCGCGGGGAAGGTCGCGGTGATGGGGCTGGGGCTGGGCTGGGCGGCCGCCAACCTGGCGTTGAACCCCCGCGTCCGGCAGGTCACCGTGGTGGAGCTGGACCCGGAAGTGATCGAGTTGGTGACGAGCCTCGGGGTCTTCGGGCAACTCCCGGAAGCGGTCCGGGCCAAGGTGGGGATCGTGCGGGCCGACGCCCTGGCGTGGCGGCCCGGAAGCCCCGTCGATTTCCTGTACGCCGACATCTGGCGCTGTTTCGACGCGCCGGGCACCCTCGACCAGGTGCGCCGCATGCAGGCCAACGCGGCGGCGGAGACCGTCTGTTTCTGGGGGCAGGAGATCCTCCTTCACCGGTTGCTGGAGGGGACGGGTTGGGCGAACCTCCCGCTCGCCGGCCTGCGGGATAAAGTGCGGGAGTTGACCGGACTGCCCCTGCTGGTGCCCGGCGAGGGTTACGCGGAGACGATCCGCCGGGTCGCCGCCAACCGGGCGGGGCCCGGCCGGCGGACGGGAGCGGGGACGGCAGGCCCCCCGGAACCGTGAGGCAAGCTCCCGGCCCCGGCCTGACGGGTTGGCAACCCGTCGGGAACCGAAGGGAAACGGATTTTTAAGCTTTTGGTTGAGCCACCAGCCAGAGAGCGGAGGTACGGTTTGCGAGCTTGTCGGCCGGATCATCCGTGTTGATCCGTGTTCATCCGTGGTTCGTTTCCGCTTCGTCCGTGGGTGGACCGCTCCCTCACGGTCGCGGCTCTGAGATTTGTTGCAAGGAGCGTCTCATGGAAATCCCGATCTGCGACACCAAGACCCGGTTCGCCCAGTTGGCCCGGGAACTCCTGGGCGTCGACGCGGTCCCCGCCGACGGGGGAGGAGACCCGCCCCCGGGAGCGGATGAACCGGATGGGGCGGGCCATGCTTCGCCGGGGGACGGCCCCGACCCCGCCGCCGTTGCCCCGGAGAAGCCCTGATGGCTCGAGCGGGTGCGCGTACCATGAACATCCCCGAGCTGGTCAGCCCCGCGGGGAACCTGGCCAAGGGCCTCGCCGCGCTCCGGTTCGGCGCGGATGCGGTTTACTGCGGGCTGGAGCGCTTCAGTCTGCGGCGCAAGGCGGGCAACTTCACCCCCGACGAACTCGGCCGGCTCATCGAAGCCGCCCACGGCGCCGGAAAGCGGGTCTACCTGGCGGTGAACATCTTCCCCCGGGACGCCGACCTGGCCGGCATGGGGGAGACCATGGCCTGCGCGGCGAAGCTCGGCGCGGACGCCCTCATCGTCTCCGACCCCGCGGCGCTTCGCCTGGCGCAGCGGCACGCCCCCGGCGTCCCGCTCCACCTCTCCACCCAGGCCAACACCCTCAACGCCGTGTCGGCGGCCTTCTGGTTCGACAGCGGCGTCGCTCGCATCATCCTGGCCCGCGAACTCTCCCTCGACGCGGTCCGGGGCATCGTAAAGGCCCACCCGGGTCGCCCCTTCGAGGTCTTCGCCCACGGGGCGCTCTGCATGGCCTACTCGGGGCGCTGCTTCATCAGCCATTACCTGGTGGACCGGGACTCGAACCGCGGCGACTGCGCCCACGCCTGCCGGTGGTCTTACAAGGTGGAGGAGGCGCTCCGGCCGGGCGAGGTGTTCCCGGTGGAAGAGGGGCCCGACGGGACGCTGATCTACTTTTCCCGCGACCTCTGCGCCCTGCCGTTCCTCCCCCGCCTGGCGGACACGGGCGTGTCGGCCCTCAAGATCGAGGGGCGCATCAAGTCGCTCTACTACGTCGCGGTGGTCACTTCCGTCTACCGGCGGGCCCTGGAGGCCCTCCGGGCAGGGCCGGACGTTTTCGCCGAACGCCTGCCGGCCATGCAGGCGGAACTGGACCGCCTCCCCAACCGGGGGTACACCAGCCACTTCTACCTGGGGAAACCCGGCGACGACGCGCCCGGGCAGCCCCCCGACGCCCGCGAGGAGCGGGAGGACTACCTGGGGCTGATCGGCGGGACGATCGACGGGTGGACCGCCCTGGACGTGAAGAACACCTTCGGCGTCGCCGACCCGCTCGAGGTCCTGAAGCCCGGGGGGGGCGTCCCGGCCCGCCTGGACGCCTTGCGCGACCGCGACGGGAACCCGGCCGAACGCGTCCACTCCGGCGCCCGGGCCGGGGTTCGGCTGGACGTGATCGCGGACCCGGGGGACATCCTGCGCCGCCGCCCGGGGCCTTCCTGAACACGGGGCAGTCGAGCGCGTTCCTCCGGGGTTTCGATCGGGCTGATTTCAGCCGGGGCAGGGCGCGCTTCGCTTCTCCGGGGGTCATTTTTCCGAATCTCCCGGGGCGGGGACGAAATCGACACCCCGTCGCCGCGCACCTTGACTTCCCCCGTCCCCCGGGCCTACAATCCGGCTTCTCCGGGCCCTCACCCTCCGCCCCGGGCGTGGGTCCGCGAAGATGCACGGCGAAACGGCGCGATGATCCTTCAGGACACCCTCGACCTCTTGCGGACGAAGTACCGCGACGACTTCCTCGCCGCGCGGATCGACCGCGCGCTGGTGGGGGTCTTCTTCACCGCCGTCCGGCTGTCGGGCGGGCACTGCGGCCTGGCGCGGACGGAGACGGGCGCCTGCAACGCCGCCGTCCGGCCCGGCGACCGGGAGCTGGGAGCGTTCTCCCCCGGCGCCATCGCGGGCGCCCGCGTCGCCGACCTCTTCGCCCACCTCCGGCCGGCGCCGCTGCTGGAGGGGGTGAAGCTGGCGTGTCTCAACGCGCTCTCGATGCAGGTGGTGGAGCGCTCCGGCCTCCCGGTGATCGAGGGCCGCGACCCGCTGGACCTCGTTGGGCTGGACGGCCGCCGGTCCTTCTGCCTGGTGGGGGCCTTCCAGTCCTACATCCGGCGGGTCGAGGCCGCCGGCAACCCCTTGACGGTGCTGGAACTCGACGCGGGGGCCCTCGCCCCGGAGGACCGGCCCTACTTCGCGCCGGCCGGGCGGGCGGCCGAGGTCCTCCGGGCGTCGGAGGTCGTCGTCATCACGGGGTCCACCCTGGTCAACCACACCCTGGACGGCCTGCTGGCCCAGGTCCCCCCCTCGGCGCGCACCCTTCTGGTGGGCCCCTCGGGTGGCCTTCTCCCCGAGGTGCTCTTCGCCCGGGGCATCCACCTCATCGGGACCCTGCGCGTCACCGACCCCGACCGGATGTTCGCCGTCCTCGGTGAGGGCGGCGCCGGTTATCACCTGTTCCGGGACTGCGCCCGGAAAATCTGCATCGCCCATGAAGCGTAGACCCCCCCTCGACGCGGTCTGGCTGAAAGCCGCGGTGCTCGGCTGCCTGTGGGCGTCCTCCGAGATCGTCCTGGGGGGCTTCCTGCACAACCTCCGGGTCCCCTTTGCCGGGAACCTGCTGACGGGGGTGGGGATCGTCCTGATGGTCTCGGTGGCCCACCTGTGGCGGGAGGAGGGCCTTTTCTGGCGCACCGGCCTCGTCTGCGCCCTGCTCAAGTCCCTGTCCCCCAGCGCGGTGATCTTCGGGCCCATGGTGGCCATCTTCTGCGAATCGCTGCTGATGGAGGCGTCCGTCCGGGTTTTCCGGCGCAACCTCGTCGGCTTCACGGTGGGCGGGATGCTGGCCATGTCCTGGAACGTGGTCCAGTTCGCCGCCAACACCGTGCTGTTCTACGGGGTGAAGATCATCGACTTCTACGCCGACCTGGTCCGGTACGCGCGGAAGCAGCTGGGGATGGCGGGGGACGGCTTCTGGCTTCCCCTCGTGCTGCTCCTGTCCCTCCACGCGGTGACGGGGTTGATCGCGGCCCAGGTCGGCGCCTTCATCGGGCGGAAGGCCGTGCGGGAGCCGCTCCCGATGCGCAGCCTCTCCACGGGGGAGGTCCTGAGGATCAAGTCCCGGAAGCCGGGCCCGCCCTTCCGGCACGCTCTCGGCTGGCTCGCCGCGGACGTGGCGGTGCTGGCGGCCGCCTTCGCCGTCATGAGCTTCGCCCCCTGGACGGTCTGGGCGCCCCTGGGGGCCCTGGTCGTCCTCGGGTGGTCCCTCCGGTACGCCCATGCCCTGCGGGGCCTCGCCCGGCCGGGCTTCTGGGTCTTCTTCGCCCTGGTCACCCTCGCCTCGGGCTTCGTGGTCTGGCGGCTGCAGGGGACGTCCGGCGGTTTGGCCCGGGGCCTGCTGATCGGGCTGGAGATGAACTTCCGCGCCGCCGTCCTGATCGTCGGTTTCTCCGCGGTGGGGACGGAGCTGGCCAACCCTCGCCTGGGGAGCCTGCTGGGCCGGTCCCGGTTCCGTCAGCTCCCCGCCGCCCTGGAGGCCGCCTTCGAGGCCCTCCCGCTGGTGATCGCCAACCTTCCGCGCCTGCAGGACGTCTTCCGGCAGCCGGTGACGGTCTTTCACCAGTTGGTGTCCCAGGCCGAGTTCTGGCTGGAGCGCATGACGCTGCACCTCCAGGGGCGTCCCGGGGTGATCATCCTGCAGGGGAGCGTGGGCGACGGGAAGTCGCTCTTCCTGGAAGGCCTGCTGGAGCGTCTGCGCGATGCGGGGGTCCGCCCGGGCGGGATCCTTTCCCCCGCCGTCCACGAGGGGGGGCGGCGCGCCGGCTACGACCTGGTGGACCTGGCCTCGGGTGAGCGGACGGCCCTGTCGCGGACCCGGGGCCTCCCCGGGATGCCCGTGGTGGGCTCGTACCACTTCTTCCCGGAGGGCCTCGAGGCCGGTCGGCGGGCCCTCTCGCCCGTGCGGGCCGCCGAGGCCGACCTGGTGGTGGTGGACGAGGTGGGGCCGTGGGAGCTGCGGAACCAGGGCTGGGCCGAGTGCCTCTACCGGCTCACCCGGGAAACCCGGACCCCCCTCCTCTGGGTGGTCCGGCGGGAGATCACCGGGCAGGTTCGCGAACAGTGGTCCCTGGTGGACCCCGTCCTTCTCGACGTGGACGAGATCCCCCTCGACGCCGCCGCGTCACGGGTCCTGGCCGCCCTCCGCCGTCCCCCTTCGCCGCTGCCCGCGGAACCCGCCGAATCCCGCCCGGAACCGGCCCTCCCTGCGCCGGCGCTCGCGGGGGCCGTCGGAACCGCCGCGTGCTGGCCGGGGGTCCCGCGGAAAACCCGCGGCAAATGACAGCGGCCCCCGGGCCAGGCGCCGTTTGCGTTCGAGCGAAATGAAACCTGATTCCATTCGATAGGTGTGTTTAAAGGCGCGGCGATTCCGGCGGGAGGATCTTCCGCGTCCAGTCTGGGGTCTCTTGGCGTATTCCGCGAGACCCGTGATAGAATGAGGGGCAGTCGGTCTTCGCCGTTTCGGAATGAACTTTTGGCCATTCGGACAAGGCGTTCAGATCCGGCCTGTTTCCATTGGCGGGGCTTGGTTGCCGGCTTATCCGGGTTTGGAGGGACGGGGCATGCTGAAAAGCGGTGACAGGGTCGGGCCTTACGTTCTGTTACAGCGCCTGGGGGAGGGCGGCTTCGGCGAGGTGTGGCTGGCGGAGAAGAAGACCGCCCTGACCGCCATGCGCTTCGCCCTCAAGTTCACCCGGGAGGAGCAGCCCGACCTGTCCGTGATCCGTCGCGAGGCGGACATCTGGAAGGCGGCCGGCGGACACCCCAACATCCTTCCCCTGGTCGACGCCGACATCTTCGAAGGCCAGGTGGTCCTGGTGAGCGAGTACGCCCCCGACGGGTCGCTGGGGGCGTGGCTGAACCGGCACGGGGGGCGGGCGCCCGGCCTCGAGCCCGCGGTGGAGCTCGGGCGGGGGATCCTGTCCGGGTTGGCTCACCTTCACGGCCTGGGGGTGATCCACCGGGACCTCAAGCCCGACAACGTCCTGCTCCAGGAGGGGTGCCCCCGGATCACGGACTTCGGCCTCGCGCGCGTCCTCCAGGGCTCGACGAGCAGCGTGGGGGTCTCGGGGACCCTGCGTTACATGGCGCCCGAGGCCTTCCGGGGGGAGCGGTCCGAGCGAACCGACCTCTGGTCCGCGGGGGTCATCCTCCGGCAGCTGCTGTGCGGCACCCTTCCTTTCCCATACCGGGAGACGGCCCAGCTGGTCTACGCCATCGTGCACGCCGTCCCGGAACCGCTGCCGCCCGAGGTCCCGCGGGAGCTGGCGGCGGTGGTGGAGCTGGCGATGGAGAAGGAGCCCGCCCGGCGCTGGCAATCGGCAGCGGCCATGAAGGCAGCCCTGGAAGCCGCCTGGAAAAGCGTCTCCCGGGATTTCCCGGCCCCCTCCCCGACACGGCCGCCATTGGACGCCACACGCCTCGACACGCCCAGCGGGGAACGAACCCGGCTCCTGGGACCGCCGGAACCCTCCCGGCCCGCCCCCCTGCACGGCGCGGCCCTTCCCCCGCCCCCCCGCCAGGCCGGGGCGACGACCGCGGCCCCCGGGGGGGCCTTCCTCCCGCCGGCCGCGGCCGGCCTGCCGCCCGCCCCGTCCGGGACCTGGCCGGCGGGCGCGCCGACCCTGGCCCCGTTGCCCGTCTGCCCCGCCTGCGGCCGCAAGAACGACCCGAGAAACACCTTCCGGTGCCGCGCCTGCGGCCGGGACGATCTCTGCCTGGGGCACCTGGACCCGTCCCGGAACGTCTGCCTCGACTGCGCGCGGCAGGCGCCGGGCGCACCTTACCCGCCAGGCCCGCCGGAAGGCGCGGCCGGGTGGGGCGGCCGTCCCGGCGACTCCGGGAGGCACCCCTCCGGGGCCCCCGCCCCCGCGGCGACGCGGCCCGGCCCTTCCGCGAAGTCCCCGGGGAAGCGGAAATGGGTCTGGTGGTCGTGCATAGGCCTGGCGGTGGTCGCCGCGGTGACCGCCGCCCTCCTGTGGCTGGGCCCGAAGGTGTTCGGCCCGAAGCGGCAGGTGCCGCCCGGGCTCCGGACGGCCGTCATTGCCCTGCCGCCCGAGACCTTGATGGCGTTCACCGTCGAGAGCCCGGCCCGGGTGATCGCCGCCCTGAAGGGACGGGGGAACCCGGGGCCGTTCTTTGACACCGTGTCCGAAAACGCCCGGAAGCAGATCGGGTTCGACCTCCTGTCGCCCGCCGGGTGGGAGACCGCCGGGTTCGACGTCAACGCCCCCGTCTCCATCGCCATCATCTCGGACCGCCCGGAGGAGGTCCTCTTCAGCGTGGGCGTCGCCGACCCCGAGCGGGCGACGGCCACGCTTCGCAAGATCACGGACACCCGCGGCGTGGTGCTGGAAACCGTGGGGGGCGATTTCCCGCTGTACCGGACGCGCTACCCCGACGCGTCCGGCCCGGAGGCCCGGGCGGCGACCACGGCCTTCGCCCTGAAGGACGGGCGGCTCTACTGCCTCGAGCGCCACGCCTGGGGGCAGGACGTTTCGGTGAAACCCGAGGTCCGGCTGGGAGAAATCCTGCGCCTGGGGCCCGGCTCCACCCTGGCCGAGGACCCGGATTTCCTGCGGGCGGCGTCGTCGCTGGCCCCCGGCGAGCTCGCCGCCCTTTTCCTGCGGTTGACCCCCCGCATGTTCGACACAGACATGCAGAACATCGCCCCGCTCGAACAGACGGTGTGCGTGGCGGTCTCCCTGGGGGAGAAATCCCTGAGCGCCTGCGCCGCGATGCGGAAGGGGGCCGAGTTCCTCTCCCGGTTGAAGCCGGGGTCCGCCTGCGCCGAGATGGTGTCCCGCTTCGACCCGCCCGCGGCGGCCCTCAGCTTCAGCCTGGACAACCCGGTCGACCTTGCCCGGCTGGTCCTTCCGCCCACCGCGCGGGAGGAGCTTCTCAACGACCTCGCGCGCGAGGGCCTGCCGCTTTCCGAGATCGAGGCCCTGTCCCGGGGGGGCGCCGGGGCCTTCCTGCTCTACCTGGGGGACGGGGCGGGCAACGCGAAACCCTCCTTCGCCACGGTCGTGAAGGTGAACGATCCGGGCAAGGCCCGCCAGATGCTGCGGGATTTCGCCGGGAAGAACGGTCTGGAGCCGCGCCCGGTGGGGGATTCGGCGTTCTGGGCGAACCGCTCGGGCGGCGTGGAGGACGTGGCCCTCGGGGTGTCGGGCGACTACGTGATCTTTGGCGACGCGGTGGACCGGATCCTGCGGGCGGCCGGGACGACCGGACCCGCCTGGACGCCCCGGTGCGGCGGGCCCAACCCGTTCGAGGTCCACGCGTTTCCCGTCAAGTTGCTCCAGGTGCTGCTCTGGGGGGTGCGCGGCCGCGGGAAGGGCCTCTCCGAACTCGATCCCGGGGCCGAGGTCCACGGCGCCCTCACCCTCGACGGGGACAACGTCCGGCTTTCCCTCCAGGGGGATTTCGCCGCCGCGGTCCCCCCGCTCCTGTACGGGGTCTTCCAGGACATGGGCCTGGCGAGGACCTCCGCGGGTCACGACATGGCCGTCGCCAACCTCCGGAGCATCGCGTCCGCCGAGGAGGCGTTCCGCCTCAAGCCCGAAAACGGCGGACGGTACGGGTCGTTCCAGGAACTGCTGACCCATTACGTTCTGCTGGATTTGCGGTTCTCCGGCACCGCGCCCGTCGTCGACGGCTTCCGCTTCACCCTCGACGCCCGCGCGGACGGCTTCACCTGCGTGGCCACGGGCGTGGGGCTCAACCAGGGCGCGACCTTCGCCGTCAACCAGACGGGGACCGTCTACGCCGACGCCGCCTGCACCCGCCCGGCGGAAGGCTACTGACCCGGCGGCCTGAAGGGCCGCAGCGGTCCCCGGAACGCCGGGTTCCCCCGGGGTGTCGCCCCTCCGGGGCTCCTTTCCCCCCGCACCCCCCGTTTGAACCCAGCCCGCCGTGCTGCAACAGGTCCCGAAGCCTTCACGGGACCCTTGGCGCCGGGCCCTGCTGCTCAAGGGCCACGGCACCGGGGAAGAGGACGTTGTTCTCCAGGTGGATGTGACGGTGGAGGTCGGTCTCCAGCCGCAACAGTTCATCGTACAGCGCCCGGAAGGTGGGACAGCCGTCGGGAGGCGGCCCGTAGTCCACGGTCAGCTCTCGCATCGTCGCCAGGGCCTCGCCGGCTTCGACGTGCTCGTGCTCCATCTGCCGGATGGGGTTGCGCACCGACCCGCAGTGGGCGTGGAATTCTGCGATCTCACCCCGGGCAAAGCGTTCCAGGTCCCGGATCAGCGGGAAGAGGACGCGCTCCTCCTTCATCAGGTGCGTCCCGAGTTCGTTGCGCAGGCGGGTGAACGTCTCCTCCAGGCGCGCCAGCATTGCCCCGTGCCGCGCCTCGTGCGCCCGCCGGACCTTCCCGAGCAGGTCCGTGAGGCGGGGGAGCGCCTGTCGCAGGTAGGCGTGGTGCACCGCCTCGATGTGATCGGCAAGGGTCGTGAGCGAGGACGCCTTCCAGTCCTTTTCCTCCCCGCTTTCCAGAGGGGCCTGGGCCACCGCGGCCTCCAGCGCGCGGATCACCGAGGCGGGGTCCAGCCCGGCCGATCGGGCGGCGTCTTCCAGCGTGCGGGCCCCGCCGCAGCAGTAGTCGAGCCCCAGGCGTTCCAGGCACACGCCCAGGCCGGGGTGGCGGGCCACGAGGGCCCCCAGGGTGTCCTTCGGGGAAATCGGGTGGTTCATGATGCTCTCCTTCCCGGAAGTTTCCGGTCGTCGGTCGGCCTCTCCGTCAGGCACCCGCCGGGAGGGCCCTACTTCGCGTGCTGCATGCAGGGGGGCGCCTTGACCTCCCCGGCGTGGCCCGCCTCCCCGTGCAGCTGGGCGTGCAGGCCCTCCACGAAGTGCAGGAACACCACGTAGGCCGCCACGTAGGCCCGGCCGGCCTCGACGCTCTCGTCCTTGTGCTTCCGGGCCTCCATGAGGGCCTGGTACTTCTCCAGGACGGCGGCGGTGGCGTGTTTCCCGATCCGGCCGGCGAGGTCCTCCCCCGTTCCGGTCTCGATGGCCTTGTCCGCCATGGCCACGGGGCGCGCCATCGTGCCCGCCGGTTTGAGGCCGGTGTAGGGGGCGCCCTCGCTCTGCCGGTGCAGCCGGACCACCGTCTCCAGGAAATACCGCTCGGCGACCTCCTTCGCCTCGGGGCCCTGGGCGCTCGCCTTGACCACCCGGGCGAAGACGTCCCGGACTTCCTTCTCGTCGGCGGCGGTCACCCACTTCAGGACGGGCGTGACGTCGCCTCTGGCCAGGGCGGCCCGGACCTCCACGGCGACGGGGCCGTCCAGGGTGTCGCAGTGAGCGGGGACGCTCCCGGCGAAAAGCCCGAGGATGCCGAGCAGGCTGGCCAGGAGTGGAAGGATTGCGGACGAGAGGTGTCTTGTGCTTTTCATGATCATTCTCCTTTCCGTCGGAATGTGTTGCTGCCCGCACCGTGATGCTTGACGGGCTTATCGAGGCTTGCACCCTTTCGGGTTGATTGAACCCGGTTTTGTCCCGGTTCGTGGTTTTCGTGTATTTCGTGGTTAAGAGCCGTTCTTTCCGCGTGGGGGCGCCCTTCGGGTGAATCCGCGGCGATGCCCGCCCGGAAGATCGGCCAGGCGCGCCGGAAGTGGTCGCCGATGCCGTAGGCGCCTTCGCTGACACTCTTGAGCAGGGCGGCCGGCAGGAGAACTCCGAGGAAGAGGGCGGACACCGTCACGGGGTCGGCCTCGGGGCGGATCGTCCCTTCCGCCTGGCCGTCCCGGAGGATCTCCCGGATCTGGTCGAGGTACTCGTCGAGGATTCGCCGGATCTTCTCCTTCCGGGGGGAGTGCCCCGCGTAGAGCCCGTCCGACATGATGATGTGGGGGATGGCCCGGTTGTCCTCGAGGACCCGGGCGTGCCGCTCCATCAGGCGCCGGAGGCGCTCCAGGGCCTCCGGGGTTTCCTCCCGCACCTCCGCGACGTTGCGCAGGAGGCGTCTGTGAAGCATGTCCAGCACCGCGTCCAGGACCGCGTCCTTGCTTCCGAAGTGGCGGTAGACCGAGGACACCCCGATGCCGACCCGCTCCGCGATCCCCGACAGGCTCAGGGCGTGGAAGCCGTCGGTCCCGATGACCTCCAGGGCGGCGTGGACGATCTGTTCCTGCCGAATGGCCGTTCGCGTCTTCTTTGCCCGCATGCCCTTCACCCCCGAATGCGTAATGCGATTCTCAATTCTCAATATATCTCACACGATGATCTTTCGCAAGGGTTTCCTGCCGGGCCGCAGTTTTTTCGTTTTGATCGCGTCTCTTATTGCTGACGGATCTTGCCAAGGCTGATGGAGTCGCATAAAGTCTGAAATCAGTGTATTTTGTCCACGCAAGTCCTTTGATTTCCCGCGCAGGCTGAAGCCTGCGCCACTATTTGCGGGTTCGTCAAGGCTGAACAGAAGCTGGGTGATTGTCTGCACAGGAAACATACCACCTCAGGCGGTTTGCGCCCGCTCCGTGCCTCTGCGCCTCCGTGAGAGAAAAATCCGGAATGTCTCTCACAAAGGCACGGAGGCACGGAGAAAGCGAAATCCCCTGTTTTGAATGGTTGCGGCTCTGGGGGAAAGGGGTGGATGCCGGCCAGATCCACCCCCGTCCAGTTTTTTTGACCCTTCGAAAATTGACACTTGACAATGCGACATCTGGATGTCAATATGGGGTCATGGCGAACGAAAACGTTACCTACTCCATCGAGGAACTGGCCGGGGCGGCGGGCGTCAGCCGCCGCACGGTGCGGTTCTACGTCCAGCGCGGGCTCATTCCCCCACCCGGCGGGCTCGGCCGGGGGCGGCACTACACCAAGGCCCACCTGGAAGCGATCCTGAGGGTCCGCGCCCTTCAGCGCGACGGCGTCCCGCTCCACGCCGTGCCGGACCGGATGGAGGACGGCGGGGACGGCCTCGAGGGCGAGGTGCCCGTCCCGCAACTGGTCACCCGGGTCCCCCTCGCCGAGGGGGTCTGCCTGGAGTTCGCCCACGGGTGCCTGCCGGGGCCCGCGCGGCTCCGGGAGCTGGTGCGGGCGGCCCGCCGGGCGCTGGGCCCCGGGGGGCGGCCCCCGGGAGGCGGGGGAGAAACACCGGAGGAGGAAACATGAGAGAGGAAAGCCGGTCGGGGATGTGGACGACGGGTGCGCAGCCGGTGCCGCTCAGGGGCGTCGTCGTCGAGGTGGAGGTGAAGGACGCCGCCTCGCGGGTGAGCGTGACCCACCGTTACCGGAACGAGGAGGCGGTCTCCGTCGAGGCGGTCTACAGTTTCCCGCTGGAGGAAGGGGCCGCCGTCTGCGGGTTCGAGGCCGAGGTGGACGGGCGCCGGATCACCGGCCGCGTGGAGGAGCGGGAGGCGGCCTTCGACCGCTACGACGAGGCCCTGGCCGGCGGCCACGGGGCCTTCCTCCTGGACCAGGACCGCCCCAACGTTTTCACGGCGAGCGTCGGCAACCTGCGGCCGGGGAGCGAGGCGGTGGTGCGCCTGGCCTACGTGGCCGAGCTGAGCCGTTCCGGTGACCGGCTGCGCCTGATGCTGCCCGCCACCCTCTCGCCGCGCTACCTTCCGCCCCGGCTCCAGGCGAAGATGGACCCGGCCGAGCTGGACCACCTCAACCCGCCGGTGGCCGCGGAAGGGGTCCCCTACGGCCTGCGGCTTCACGTGGCGGTGGAGGCCTCCGCACCGATCCGCGGCGTGGAGTGCGCCTCCCACCCGGTCCGGGTGGAGATGGCGGGCTGCCGGGCCGAGGTCTGGCTCAGCGGCGAGGAGGCCCCGCTCGACCAGGATTTCGTCCTCACCCTCGAGACGGTCGAACCCCACCAGCCGGGGGTGCTCGTCGCACCCGATCGGGGCGGGGAGGGCCTCGTGGCCATGGTGACCCTGTTCCCGGACCTCGAGGGGCTGCCCCGGCCCGCCTGCGAGTTCGTGTTCGTCCTGGACCGCTCCGGGTCCATGCAGGGCGAGAGCATCGGCCAGGCGAAAAAGGCCCTGCAGCTGTGTCTCCGGGGGCTCGAGGAAGGGGACCGCTTCAACGTGGTGGGCTTCGGCTCGGCCTTCGTGAAGCTGTTCCCGGCGAGCGTGCCCTACACCCAGGAGAACCTGGACGCCGCGACCCGTCACGTGGAGACCCTGCAGGCCGACCTGGGGGGGACCGAGATCCTGGGGCCGCTGCAGAGCGTCCTCGAGGAGCCCCTTCACCTGCCCCGGCAGGTCCTCCTGCTGACGGACGGGGAAGTCGCGAACGAGAACGAGGTGATCGCCCTGGCCGCCCGTCACCACGGCCGGGCCCGTATCTTCCCCTTCGGCATCGGGCGGGGGGCGGACGAGCACCTGGTCCGCGGCCTGGCCCGGGCCACCGGCGGGGCGGCCGAGTTCATCCACCCGGGCGAGCGCATCGAGCCCAAGGTGCTCCGGCAGCTGGCGCGGGTGTCTTCCCCGAGCCTCCGGGACGTGCGGGTGGACTGGGGGTCCCTGGAGACGGACCTCCAGGTGCCCCGCCGGCTCCCGCCGGTCTATGCCGGGGACCAGTTGGCGGTGTACGCACGCCTGAAGGGACGGGAGAAGGCCGTCGTCACCGTGCGGGCGGAGTCGGACCGGGGCCCCCTGGCGTGGTCCGTGGAGTTGGACCCCGCGCAGGTGGTGGAAGGCGAGGCCGTGGCGCTGCTCCTGGCCCGGACCGCCATCCGGGAGCTGGAGGAGGAGGCCCCCGGGAGGGGGTCCCGCCGGCGGGCGCGAAAGCGGTCCGACCAGGCGGTCCTGGACCTGGCCCTGCGGTACCAGCTCCTGTCCTCGGTCACCAGCTTCGTGGCGGTGGAGACCCGGGAGGGGGCCGTCCCCGGCGCTCCGCCCGTGCTCCGGCGGGTGCCGGTGGCCCTGACCCGCGGCTGGGGCGGGGGGGGGAGGCCTTTGCCGCCCTTCCTTTCCATGAGGGGGCCCGCGGTGGCGGCGACCTCGGTAATGTCGTTCTGCCTTCGGGAAAACGGGCCGTCCCTGCCGTTCGGGGGGGGGCTCGCCTCCCCCGCCCCCGGGGGGGGCGCCCGGGACGCCGTCGGGCACGTCTCCGAACCCGCCGGCCGGAGCGGGACGGGACCCGGCTCGGCAGGGGTGGAAGACCTCCTGGAAACCACCCATCCCGGGGGTGTTCTCCCCTGGGGGGATCGCCTGGTCCGGTTGGTCAAGGCCCAGCGCGCCGACGGGTCCTGGGACCTGGCGGACGACCTGGCCGCGCTGGCCGGCGTCGACCCGTGGCGGCTCGCGGAGGGGGCCCGGGCGCTGCCGGGAGACCCCGGGACGGCGCGCCGGGCGGCGGCCACGGCGCTGGCGCTCTGCCTCCTGGAGCGGGACTTCGCCGATCAGGAGGACGAGTGGCGGCTGCCGGCCGCGAAAGCGCGTCGCTGGCTGGACCGCCTCGCGATCGCCCCGCCCCCCGCCGGCTGGCTCCCCTGGGCCCGGTCGCTCCTCGCCTGAGGGCGTGGAAGCCCTCGAAAGCGCCTTCTCGCTCTGCTGGCCGCATTGAACGGCGGCATCGTCTTCGGCGCGACCAAGGAATTCGTGTTGGGTGTATAATCGGGAAAGAGACGGGATGCGGGAGAAGGAGGGTCGCATGTCGCGTGTTTCGGAACCGGAAGGGGCTGCCGGGAGGTATGCGTGCCGTCCGGCGGGGACGGGCCCTGCCGAAGGTCTGAACGGCCGGCGCATGGCCCTGGACGAATTCCTGGCCCTCCCCGAGGGGACGCCCGGCCAGCTGCTGGGAGGTGAAGTCGTGATGACCCCCGCGCCGACGCCGTATCACCAGGTTGTTTCGCGACGCCTGGAATTCGCCCTGCTCCGTTTCGTCGAGGACAATGGGTCGGGCCAGGTTTTTGACTCCCCCCTGGACGTGTTCCTGTCAGACGGGGATGTGCTTCAGCCCGACCTGCTCTTCATCGCCCGGGAACGGGAGTCCATCATCGGCCCCGCCCGGGTGGAAGGCGCCCCGGACCTGGTGGTGGAGATCCTCTCGCCGGGCTCCGCCTACGACGACCTGCGCCGCAAATACCGGATCTATGCTGGAAGAACCCGCTTTCAAGCCTTGATATCCATTTCCTCCCGAGAAGAAGTGCCGAAACCCGCAGCAGTCGGCGAATCCTGCAGAAGGGTCATCCGAGACTGTCGCCGCCTCGCGGACTCATAAATCCGATGGGAGGCAAAGTACTGTATAAAAATGCATTACTAAATCCAACGATATTTTGAACCAGTCAGTGGCCTGTTATTCTGTTTCCATTCTTCTCTTAATACTTCGATTGGTTTGTCTCTGTTTTTTTTCCACCATATCTTATAGATTAATCTGATCTTAGAGAGGTCGGAGCTTCTTATGGAATCACCGTTTTTCTTGATTATCACGCCAGTGGAGTAGATGTAATTGTCAATGTCGGAACCTAACAAAAAGAATCCACTCCAATACGCTCTTTCGTCGATTCTATCCTTGGCCAGGATAAATTCTATGACATATGCTGAAGCAATACCTGCATAACCATTCATCACGTCGTCTCTTCTGAAAGACAGACGTGGGTTTGTAAACATAAGCATGATCTTTTTGTTGCATTCAATAGAGTCAATCAGACTGGGTATTGAGTCTTTCCCGTTTTTAAATAACTCCAAGATTGCTTCTTTCTGGGAAATGCTCGAATCCCCCCTCAATCCTTTGATATATCCCATCAGGTCTTCTTCTGCAAATAACCAGACAAAAAAGAAAAAAAAGTAGAATTGTGACAACAACAAGACAAGAAATTTTTCTTTCATGTGGTCGATAATCGTCAGAAAAATACGGGAAATATCTTCTGAGAAGACCCGTTTACGCGGCTTGAATCGCCTTTTCAAACCTGAAAACGACCGGGTATGCGGTGGCCGTTCCGGGCACCCGCCCATTATACCGGAAAAATCCGCGATTTCACCCGGAAGCCTGCGCGCCGCACTCCGCAAGCCGAGATTTCCCCGCCGGAGGCAGCGCTCCCGCCGGTCAGGGGCCGTGTCGTGAACCCCGGCGCCCCGGAGGCGGCGCCGCTTTTTGTGATCCCTTCAATGTTTGACAACCCGTTCCTCTCTTGCTATAGTGCCGATACGATCCCGGCGGCTTTTTATACTTTCAGCCGGACAATGCTCCGCCTCCCGGGGGGAAGGAAGATCCGATGGGGAAGAAAACGTTCTGCCTGGCGCTCGTGCTGTTCGGTTTGTTCGGGTGCCGGGTCCTGGAGAAGAAAACCGACGAGGTCAGCGCCCCCTTCCAGCAACTCGAGGAGGAACTGCGGGCCTACATCGCCTCGGTGCGTTCCGCCCGCAGCCCGGACGAGGTGGCTGCCGCCATGAACCGGCTGGCCGAGGCTTACCATCAGGCCGGTTCGAAGATCCTGAGGTTTCGGACCCGCTACCCGGACCTGAAAAAGGGCTATCGCATCGACCAGAAGATCGCCGATGCCCTCGCGGGGATTCTTCCTGACTGACGCGCATCCCGCCTCGTGGCGGTCAATCTTCCCAATCCTCCCACTCCACCGCATGGGTGGCGAGATAGCACCCTACCGCCGAGCCCAGGGTGGGGAAGAAGGTCTCCTCGCCCAGCCGCGAGAACATCCCGAACCGCTTCAGCTTGTCCTTGACCGGGTCCTTCATCTCGGCGAAGCAGAGTTCGATGCCCTCGGCATGGAGGGCCTCGTCGAGTTCCACCAGCATGTCGGCGGAGGTGACGTCCACGCTGGTGACCGGCTCCGCCGCGACCACCACCCAGCGCACCGGCGTGGGCGACGCCGCCACCGCCTCCCGCACGCGGTCGTGGAACAGTTCGGCGTTGGCGAAGAAGAGGGGCGCATCCCAGCGGAACAGCACCAGGCCAGGGATCCGCCGTGCGTCGGGATAGCGCGTGACGTCGTGGTATCCCTTCACCCCCCCGGCGCGGCCCAGCACCGCAGAGTAGGGGCGCCAGCCGTCCCACAGGAACTCGATGACGGCGATCACGATGGCCAGGCCGATGCCGGGGATCGCCCCCAACCAGGTCACGCCGACGGTGCAGACGATGGAGAGCCAGAACTCCCACTGCTGGATGCGGTGGATGCGGCGCAGGTCGGCGACCTCGATCAGGCCGATGGCGGCGGCGATCACCACCGCCGACAGGGCGCTGGCGGGCAGGTCCTCCATCAGGTCCGGCGCCAGAACCGCCAACAGGGCCACCGCGAGGGCCCCCGCCACGCTCGTCATCTGGGTCTTGGCCCCCGCGGCCTCGGCCACCGGGGTGCGGGAGGAGGAACTGCTGATGGGAAAGCCCTGAAAGAACCCGGCCGCCAGATTGGCCACACCGAGCCCCACCATCTCCTGGTTGGGGTTCACGCAGCTGCGGGTGCGAGCCGCATAGACCCGCGAGAGCACGCTGGTATCGGCGAACGACACCAGGGCCACGGCGAGGCCGCCGGTAAGCACGGGCACGAGGTCGGCGCGGGTGATCCAGGGGATGGCGAAGGCGGGCAGCCCCTGCGGAAGGGAACCGAGCACCGCCACTCCGGCCCGCGCCCCGAGATTCAGCGCGCCGACCGCCACCGTGGCACCGACCACCGCGATCAGGATCCCCGGCACCCGCTTGTAGCGCTTCAGGAGCAGGATCACCGCCAGGGTTGCCGCCCCCACCGCGAAAGTGGCCGGATTGACCTTGCCGTCCAGCACCGAGGTCTCGATGGCCCCGAGGTTCTCCAGCGGATCGCCGCTTTTGATCGAGAAGCCGAACAGCTTGGGGAGTTGGCTGATCAGCACCGTCAGCGCGATGCCGTTCATGTAGCCGTAGCGGATCGGCTTGGAGAGCAGCTCGGTGATGAAGCCCAGCCGCGCCAGCCCGGCCGCGATGCAGACCACCCCGGAGACCACCGCCATCATCCCCGCCAGGGCCACGGCGCGCGCCGGATCGCCGCCGGAGAGCGGCAGCACCACGGCGAGGATCAACGCGGCCAGCGAAGAGTCCGGCCCCAGCACCAGGATGCGGCTGGGGCCGAACAGGGCGTAGGCCAGCAGCGGAACGATGGTGGCGTAAAGGCCATAGACGCCCGGCACGCCGGAGGCCACGGCATAAGCGATGCCCACGGGCACCAGCATGGTCGTCAGCACCAGACCGGCCACGATGTCGTGTCGCAACCAGGCTGCCTTGTAGCTGCGCAGGGTCTGGAGGCCCGGCAGCCAGCGCATCATGCCGGTTCGATCGACGATCTTCGCCGCGGGCGGGAAGCCAAACGGCTTTGGTTGGGGATCGGGCGAGGAGGCGCTACTCATGGACTCGCCCCGGTCGGGAGGGCCAGCGCAGCCCGGGCGGCGCCCGCCTGCATCACCCTGGGTTTAGGCATAGTGCTTATGATGGGCACAATCATAAACCTCCGTTTCACTTCACGTATTGTACCATGATCCCTTGCCGAAATTCTGAAGCCCATGATTGGTCGGGAGGGTTCTTCACCCACCAGCGCAGCCGCCGCTTGGACACCGGTGACGGGTCCGAGCCCAAGCGTACCGGCCCGTGACGGGGTTGTTGTTCCCGCCACGCGCGGGGGGATGGCCCGTCGCCCCGGAGACGGCCGGCGGGGCCGGGAAGGCGGCGCTCCGGCGGCCTGCGCGCCTTGCGCCTGGGGCGTGTGAAAAAGCGGCGCTCCGGAAGCCTGCGCGCCGCACTCCGCAAGCTGCGATTTCCCCGCCGGTCGGGGGCCGTGTCGTGAACCCCGGCGCCCTGGAAGGCGGCGTTCCATCAATGGCGCCCTTCAGGCTTGACACGGCCGCAAAACAAACCGGATTCGGATCTCACGGAGGACAGAGGCACGGAGAAAAATCATAAGAATTGTTGATTCTGTTAAATACGATTTGCACTTCTCCGTGCCTCAGTGCCTCTGTGAGGGAAAAGGACGCTTACGATGGCGTCAGGCTTGTCCTGTGAGGGATTCCACCGCCTCCGGCCGGCGGAGTTCCGCCGAGAGGGCGTGGGCGGGGAGCCCCTCCGCGCGGGCGAGGGTCGAGGCCTGGTCCACCAGGGCCCCCAGGCCCTCGGGGGTGACGTCCAGCCACGTCCGGACCGCCAGGAAGCTGCCCACCCAGAGCCCGCCGGCGAAGCGCGCCGCCCCGCAGGTGGGGAGGACGTGGTTGGGCCCGGCGCCGTAGTCGCCGAAGACCTCCGCCGAGCGCGCTCCCACGAAGAGCGCCCCGTAACGGGTGAAGCGGGGCGCCATCGCCTCGGCCGCCGCCCCCGCCAGGGACAGGTGCTCGGGGGCCATGGCCTCCGCCAGGCGGACCGCCCCGTCGGCGTCGGTCTCCACCGCGATCCCCCGGGGGATGCTCTCCCACAGCGGGGAATCCGCCGGCAGGCGCTCGGCGAGCCGGGCGATCTCCCGGTTCACCGCCGCGGCCAGCCCCGGTTCCATCGCCGCCAGCGCCGGCAGGGCGTCGGGGTCGTGCTCGGCCTGGGCGAGCAGGTCCGCGGCCACCCAGGCGGGGTCGGCGCCTTCGGAGGCCACCACCAGCAGCTCCGAGGGCCCCGCGGGAAACTCGATCCCCACGTCGCCGTAGAGGCGCTTCTTGGCCGCCGTGACGTAGCGGTTGCCGGGGCCCACCACCAGGTCCGCCCGAGGCAGCCCGCAGAGCCCCCAGGCCGCGGCCGCCACGCCGTGGGCCCCGCCGAGGTCGAAGACCCGGTCCGCCCCCGCCAGGGCCGCGGCCGCCGCCGTCACGGGGTGGATCCGCGGGCTCAGGACCACCACCTCCTCCACCCCCGCCGCCCGGGCGGGGACCACCCCCATCACCACCGACGAGGGGAGGGGGTAGCGTCCCCCGGGGGCGTAGACCGCGGCGCAGCGGACGGGTACCGCCCGCCAGCCGAGCCGCGCCCCGCCCACCACGGTCTCGCCGCCCCGGAACGCCTCCCGCTGGAACGCGGCGAAGGCCCGCACCCGCGCGATCATGGCGTCCAGCTGCGTGCGGAGCGCGGGGTCCAGCGCCGCGACGGCGCGCTCCAGGTCCGCGCGGGGCATTTCGAAGGCGGGGCCGGGGCGGCCGTCGAGGCTGGCCGACCACCGGCACACCGCGGTGTCGCCCTCGCGGCGGATTTCCTCCAGCATCGCGTCGATGCCCCCGGGCACCTCCGTCCGCCGGGCCCCGACCCGCGCCAGGGCCTCCCCCAGCGGGACCAACGGTAAAAACAATGAGGATGCGTTCATTTCATCTCCTTTCGTGATCTGCGTAAACCCACGGGCCTTAACAGGAGGCAAAAAGGACAAGGGCCGGGGGGGGGCGAGGGACTAAAGGACCTAAAGGACCTAAAGGACCTAAAGGATTTAAAGGACTTAAAGGACCCTGAGGATCCAGAGGTCTATCAGGGCATCGGGGGCGGCAGTGGATTCCCGTATCCGTGTTCATCCGTGTTCATCCGTGGTCAAGATCGGGTTGCGGCCGCCGGCGGCCCCTCTGCCCTTGTCGTCGCGCTTGACGGTGCGGCGGCGGGCCAGTTCCGACGCCACCTGCGCCAGGGTGACGCCCCCGGCGGCCATGCGCACCATCAGGAAGTAGAGCAGGTCCGCGCACTCCCAGACCAGGTCCGACGGCCGCGCCTGCGCCTCGATCACCTCTTCCGTCTCCTCGCGGAGCTTGGCGTCCAGCAGGGCGGGGTCGGCCAGGAGGCGGGCGGTGTAGCCCCCGGAGGCGTCGCCGCCCCGGCGGCCGGCCAGGACCGCCTCCAGGTCCTCCAGGCGGAAGTCCGCCGGTCCGAAGCAGGTGGCCGCCCCCGTGTGGCAGGCCGGGCCGGTCTGCTCCACCGTGAAGCGAACCGCGTCCCGGTCGCAGTCCGCCCGCGCCTCGAGGAGTGCCTGGGTGTTCCCGCTCGTGGCGCCCTTGACCCACCGCTCGTTCCGGGATCGGGACCAGTAGACGCCCCGGCCGGTGCACAGCGCCTCCGTCAGGGTTTCCGGCGTCTGCCAGGCCAGCATCCGGACCCGCCCCGCCCGGTCCTGGACGATGCAGGGGACGAGGCCGCCCCCCTTGGCGAAGTCCAGGCAGGCGATGAAGGCGGCGGCGGGGTCGAGCCGGCCGGTGTAGAGGGCCATGCCGACCTGGACGTCCACGCCGAGCCGGTCGAGGTCCGCCACCTCCGCTTCCGACGCCGCCCCGCCCGCCGCCACCAGGGGGAGGGGCGACACGGCCCGCAGCCTCCGGAAGGCGTCCCGGTCGAGCCCCCCCAGCCGGCCCTCTCGCGCCACGTCGGTGACCAGGAAGCCGGCGCACAAGGGCGCAAGACGCTCCAGGCGCCTCTCCAGCCGCTCGCCCGTCTCGCCGCGCCAGCCGCGGTCGAGGACGAGGCCGTCCCGGTGGTCGAGGGCCACCCACGTCCGGTCGCGGGGCAGCCGCGACAGGAACGCGGGCTCGGCCGCCGTCCCTACCACCAGGCTGTCGGCCCCGGCCCGCAACAGGGCGTTGGCCCGCTCCTCGCTCCGGACGCCGCCGCCCACCCGGCACCGCGCCAGGCGGCACAGGGCGGTAACGAGGTCCAGGTTGTCGCCCGTGCCGAGGGCGGCGTCCAGGTCCACCACCGCCACGGTCCCGTACACCCGGAACCGGCGGGCGAGGCCCTCCACGTCCGCCACTTCCAGCGCTTTCCGCCGCCCGCCCACCAGCTGGACGGCCTTCCCCGCCCTCAGGTCGATGCTCGGGATCAACATGGCCGCACCTCCACGCCGCGCGTTCGCAGGAATTCCTTCAACTGGCGGACTGACATCCGCCCTTCGTGAAACACCGACGCCGCCAGGACGGCGTCGGCGCCCGCCCGGACGGCCTCCACGGCGTGCTCGACCCGCCCGAAGCCGCCCGACGCCACCAGGGGGACCCGGAGGACGGCGGAAACGGCGCGGATCAGGTCGCAGTCGTAGCCGCCGTTCACCCCGTCACGGTCCACCGCGGTGAGGAGGACCTCGCCCGCTCCCCGCGCCTGGGCCTCCGCGATCCACTGAACCGCGGGAAGGTCCGTGGCGGTCCGGCCGGCGTCCACCGCCACGGTCCAGCCGTCGCCGTCACGCCGGGCGTCCACGGCCGCCACCACGCACTGGCTCCCGAAGGCCGCCGCCAGGCGGTCGATCAGCGAGGGGTCCCGCACCGCCGCGCTGTTGACGGCCACCTTGTCGCAGCCGGCCCGGAGGAGGTCGCGGGCGTCCTCCACGCGCCGGACGCCGCCGCCCGCCGTCAGCGGGACGAAGACCCGGCGGGCGGTCCGTTCCACCACCTCCAGGGCGGTCCGGCGTCCCTCCATGCCGGCGGACACGTCCAGGAAGACGATCTCGTCGGCCCCCTCGGCCGCGTAGCGCTCGGCCAGCGCCACGGGGTCGCCCACGTCCCGCAGTCCCTCGAACTTTACCCCTTTCACCACCCGTCCCCCGGTGACGTCCAGGCAGGGGATCACGCGCACCGTCCTCATGAGAGCACCTCCTCGAGGAATTGCAGCCCGGCCTCCCCGCTCTTCTCGGGGTGGAACTGGGCCCCGGCGAGCCCGCCCCGGCGAAGCGAGGCCAGGAAGGGGCCGCCGTGGTCGCACCACCCGGCCTCGAGGCCGTCCCGGGAGACGTCCGAGGCCGGCAGGGCGTAGGCGTGGACGAAGTAGAACCACCCGGCGGGCCGCCCCGGGCCGAAGTCCACGCGGTCCCACCCCGTGTGCGGAACCTTGAGGGGCCGGTCCGGGGGCCCGCCGGCGAAGGGCGCCTCGCCGAGCCGGCGGAAGCACCCCGGGAGGAGCCCCAGCCCCCGGGCGCCGGGCGCCTCCGCCGAGGACTCGAAGAGGAGCTGCATCCCCAGGCAGACGCCCAGCACCCGCCCGCCGCGCCCCGCGACGGCACGGACAGCCTCTCCCAGGCCCGACACGGCCAGTTGCTCTGACGCGGCGCCGAAGTGCCCCACGCCGGGGAGGACCAGGCGATCGGTCCCCGCCACCGCGCGCGCCGCCGTCAGCCGTCGGCACGGCAGGCCCAGCCGGGCGAGGGCGTTCTCCAGGCTCCGCAGGTTCCCGCCGCCGTAATCCACGATCCCGATGGTCATGAGAGCACCCCCTTCGTGCTGCGGACCCCGCCGTCCCGCGGCGCGGTCGCCTCGGCCAGGGCCATCCCCAGGGCCTTGAACGCGGCTTCGGCCACGTGGTGGGCGTTTTCCCCCGTCACCTTCAGGTGGAGGGTCAGCCGCCCCTCCGCCGCGAAGGTCCGGAAGAAGTGGAGGACGTTCTCGCCGGCCAGTTCACCCACGGCGCGCCCGGCGAGGGGGGCGTCCACCGCGGCGAAGGGGCGCCCCCCGGCGTCCACGGCGGCCAGGGCGAGGGCCTCGTCCATGGGCAGCCAGCGCTGGCCGTACCGGGCGATCCCGGACCGGTCGCCCAGGAGGCGGTCCAGGGCCCGGCCCAGGACCAGGGCGGCGTCTTCCGCCAGGTGGTGGCCGTCGCCCAGGGGGAAGCGGTCCTCCGCCTCCAGCTCGAGGCCGATCCCCCAGTAGAATCCGAGCTGCGTCAGGAAATGGGTGAGCGCGTTGAGCGACGTCTCGACGCGGACCCGCCCGGGCTCGCCGCCCAGGGTCGCCCGGACGGCGGTCTCGGTGGTCGTACGTTCCAGCGTGACCGGTGCGGTGTTCATGATCCACCTCCCGGGGCCGGCCGGCTCTCGAGACGCACCCAGGCCTCGCGGAAGGCCTCGGCGTCGTCCGCGCCGGCGACGCTGACCCGGCAGAGCCCCGGGCCGAGATCGCCCCGGCCCTTCACCAGGATCCCCTCCGCCCGGAGGCGCCCCGGTGCGTCCGCCCCCAGCCGGGCCAGGAAGAAGTGGGTGTCCGAGGGGAGCGTCTCCACCCCGCGGTCCGCGAGCCAGGCGGAGAGGGCGCGGGCCTCGGTCGCCGCGGCCCGGGCGCGCACCGGGGCATCCTGGTCTAGGCGGAGCAGGTCGGTGCCCACGGCGGCCGCCACCGCCGAGACGGCGTAGGGCGGGCAGATCCGGCGGAGCTGCCGGGCCACGGCGGGGTCGGCCAGCAGGAAGCCGCACCGCAGCCCGGGCACGCCGCAGGCCTTGCTCAGGGTGCGCAGGAGGACCAGGTTGGGGTGACGGCGCAGCAGGGGCGCCAGGTCCTGGCCGCAGAAGGCGGCGTAGGTTTCGTCGGCGAGGACCGGCCGCCGCCCCGCGGCCGCCAGGAGCCGCTCGAGGTCCGCCTCGGGAACGCGCAGCCCCACCGGGTTGCCGGGCGTGACCACCGCGGCCAGGGCGGCGTAAGGGAGGACGCGGATCAGGCGGTCCGCGTCCGGCGGCCGGTCCAGCCGGCCCGGCACCCGGAGGACCGGGGCCGGGAGCGTGGCGGCGTAGAAGGCGTACATGGGGAACGCCGGCTCGGGGACGGCCAGCGGCGCCCCCGGCCCGCAGTACGCCTGCACCGCCAGGCGGATCCCGTCGTCGGCGCCGTTGACGGGGACGACCCCCGCCGGGTCGATGCCCCAGGCCTCGGCGGCCGCCGCCTCCAGGTCGGCGTACTCGGGGTAGTAAGCCAGTTTTTCCGCGGCCCGGGCGAGGGCCTCCGCCAGGAGACCGGCGGGGGGCGGCGGGCCCTCGTTGGCGTCCATCCGGCGGAAGGCGCCGCGGCCGGCCGGGGGGACGCAGGGCTCGACGTCGCCCAGGGGCGGGCGGAGGGCGGGGAGGCTGCGGCGCGCTGGCGCGAGGACGTCGGGAGACGACACCCGTTCGGTCCCGATGCAGGGAGGGGCTGCTTCAGCTCGAAATCGTCCACTCCCTGGAAAACCTTTCATCGTTGCGTCCGGTCCCTTTTCGTGTGGTTCGTGTCGTTCGTGGTTCTTCTCCGGTTTTTCCAGGTTGGAGGTTGGAAGGTTGCTCTGGGGTTGGTTTGTCCCGCGCAAGCTGAAGCTTGCGCCACTGCTTTGGGGGTTGAGGTCCATCAGAGCACCACCTTGGAGAAGGGGTATTCCAGGATGTCGGTGGCGCCGGCCGCTTTCAGGAGCGGGATGAGCCGGGCCACCGAATCGCGCGGGACCGCCGCCTTCACGGCGTAGCCCGCGTCGCCGGAGAGGGGGGCGACGGTGGGGAAGCGCATGCAGGGGAGGAGGCGCATGACCCCGTCCAGGACGTCGCCCGAGACGTTCATCTCCACCATGACCCGCCGGCGGGCGTCCAGGACGGCGCGCACCAGCAGGACCAGTTCCTCGAGGACCTTCCCGCGCTCCCCCTCCAGGGCCCGCGGGTTGGCGATGAGGCGGGTGGAGGAGCGCAGCAGCTCGTCCACGATCGTGAGGCCGTTCTCCTCCAGGGTCCGGCCGGTGGCGGTGTTGTCCACCACCAGGTCGGCGTCGTCGGGGGGGAAGACCTCGGTGGCCCCGTAGCTCCGAAGGAAGACGTAGTCGTACCCTTCCCGGTCCAGGTAGTCCCGGGTGATGCGCTCGTACTCCGAGGCTGCCGTGATCCGGCGCGCGCGGAGCCGGGCGGGGTCGGCCAGGCCGGCCGGGGCGGCCGCCACGATCCGGACGGGGTCGAGGCCCGTGTCGAGCAGTTCCCGGACGTCCGCGCCCAGCTCCACCACCCAGTCGTGACCGGCGAAGGCGGCGTCGCGGCTCCCCAGTTCCACCATGCGGACGATGTTCTGGGGCTTGAGGACCTTGAGGTTGAAGCGGGGGTCCCGGCAGCGGGGCCGGTAGTCCCGCCCGTTGTTGAGCACGCCCAGGCCGGCCTCGTCCATCAGTCGGCTCACGGCGTCGTACATGCGGCCCTTGGGCAGGGCCAGGTTGAGGGTCGTCTGATTTCTTGGTGTGTTATTTGCCATGTTCCTTTCTCTCCTGATTAAAATCGATTTCTCGTCGTCTCAATCCTCGGGGTCGGTATCGGGATCGGTATCGCAGTCGGTATCGCAATCGGTATCGCCGTCGGCCTCGCCGTCGATGTCGAACCCGGTGCCGATAGCAAGGCCGTTTCCGACGGCGATACCGATTCCGATACCGACCCCGATGAGGGCTTTTCATCACGTTGGGCAATCCGGGCTCGTTTCATGGTCACTCCGTGCAAAAAAAGGAACCCCGGGGAAGGCGTCTTCACCCGGGGTCCGTCTCGTGCGGCACGACACGCGGTGTTCACCCCGGGTGGGGGGGGTGGCGGCCGTGGGCGCGGTGGGCCAGGACCTCGGCGGAGGGAAGTCCGGTAGCCACGGAGCGGCGGTTCGAGGGCCGCATCCGGGCCGACGTGATTGCGTGACCTCGTTCAGGTTTCGAGACCGATTGCGATTGCGATACCGATACCGATGCCGATGAGGGTTCTTCGCCGGTTTGGTTGGGTTCGAATAATTTCATTGTCGCTCCGTTCGGGATTCTCGAAAAAAAAGCCCCCGGACTTGGGGCCGGGGGCTTGGGTACTTATCGTACGGCGCAAACGGCTACACGGCACCCCCGACCGCGGAAGCGGTGTGGTGAGGATGCCAGTTGACGTTCGCGATGCTCTTCATGTCAAACCTCGCTTTTGATACTAGAGGAGACGTTCCGGATCTGTCAACCCATTTTTTTCTCAATTCTCGGTCAGGTCTTTCATTCTTCCGAAAACGGCGGCTTTCTGTTCCGCGGTTGCGGCGGTGACGGGAATCAGGCAGGCTGCGAAAAGAATGAGGAGAAGGGTTCCGAGTTTCCTGGGTTCCTCCCGTTGGTTCTGCGTGCCGGGGCGACGTCGTTTTCGGGACAATCCGCTAACCGGGTCGGCAGTGCACGGATGAGATCACGGAAATCCCCTGCCGTACCCGCCGCCTGCCGGGTGGCGCACCGAACCTCCCGTCGGGGCGTGCGGCGCCGGTCGGCAGAAAGCGCCTGCCGGTCAACCGACATGCCCATCGGGCAGGCAACCCGGCCCCCGTGTCCTCCGCCGCGAGCCCCGCGGACCGGATGTTCTTCCCGGAAGCGGCGAATCAGGCGGACGCAGAGGGGGCGAAACTCCCGCCGGGGCAGGAGCCCAAACCCAGAAAACCGGTGAAAATGCCACCCACGCTCTGGTGGGCGTCCCCTTCGGAGCGAACCGGACAATCTGTCACCGGGTCCCGCCCGAATATAACTTTCCCTTGTTTGCAGGCGCTATTCCGCTTATACTAAAACCAATTTCGTGAATAGCCCGTTCAATCCAAGTTTTCAGGAGGACCCATGTCGAAGATCAATCGTCGGGACGCGCTGAAGATGTCGGGTTTGACCGCCGGGGCCGTGATGACCGGCGGGGCGTTGTCGGGGATGTCCATGCGGAAAGGGGAGGGCGGAGGGGTCGTCGAGCGGCCGCGGGCGGTCTGCGGGGACGGTTCGAACCCCGAGATCCGGCGCCACCTGTTGCAGACGTTTTTTATCCCCGGGGAGGAACTGGCGCCGAACGAAATGCGGATCTGTTTCATGGGTACGGCTTTTTCGCCCCGGCTGGGGCAGGCCTGCAACAGCATCTTCATCGAACTGGGCTCCGGGGAGTGCTTCGTGTTCGACTGCGGGTCCGGGGTGGTCATGAAGTACATCTGCATGGGGGTGCCCTACTCGAAGATGACCCGGGTTTTCCTGACCCACCTCCACGGCGACCACATGAGCGATCTGACCACCATCTACTGCTTCGGCCCGGCCAACGACCGCAAGACCCCGCTGCACGTCTACGGCCCCAGCGGCCCGTATTTCGACGACGTCAACCCCCCCGTGGAGATCCCGGAGGAGGGCACGACCGCGTTCTGCCAGAACCTCTACAACCTGTGCCGGTGGCACCGGGAGAGCTTCAGCTTCCTGCCCACCGGCCTCACCACCGGCGAGGACGGCTACACCCTCATCCCGCACGAGACGAATTACCGGACCATCGGCAGCCGAAACAACTACATCTACCCGGACAGCACCTTCACGTCCCTGGCCAAGGTCTGGAGCTACCCGTCCATTCACGCCCGTGAGGGCGCAGTCGGCTACGTCCTGGAATGGAACGGCCTCCGGGTGCTCTTCACCGGCGATTCTCTTCCCAACAGCCAGATGGTGGACCAGGCCAACCAGTTCGGTGAGCCCATCGACGTGCTGATCAGCGAGATGGCCCTCGACCCCGAGGTCTGGGTGAACAAGATGGCCGCCCTGAAGCAGGGCGACCCCGGGTACTGGGAGGCCGTGGCCGGCAACAAGGAGGTCCAGCTCTCCTCCCACACCCCCATGAAGATGTTCGGCTACATGCTCAACATGACCCACCCCCGGCTGGCGGTCGGCACCCATTGCTTCCTCAACAACGATGTCTGGGTTCACGCCGTGGACGAGATCCGCTCCTTCTATCCCCAGGGCGATCTCGCGTTCGCCGTGGACGGGATGGTGCTCAACCTGGTCAAGGGGCAGCCGATCCAGCAGCGGATGGCCATCTACTCCGACTTCACCTGGCCCATGGAGAACATCAAGAGCTACAACAACCCGGCGCCGCCGAAATACCACGGGCCCCGGGCCCAGTTCTCCCAGTTCTCGAAGAACCTCATCATCAACCCGCCCTATCCGGATTAGTCCGGATGGAGAGCGGAAAGCCGCCGGTCCCGGGCCGGCGCCGCGGTTGCCTGAATCATTGGATCTCGAACGGTGCCCGGCGCGGGGGAACCCGCCGCCGGGCCTTTTTGCGCTCGCCCGGCGGGCAACATCCGGACTTTTGCGAGGGCATCACCGATGATCACCCCTCGGACGAGGGGTGATCGAAACCCCTCGTGCGGGGGGGCTCTACCGGGTGAGGGCGCGGGCGAGGAGGACGAGGTCGGCGGCGTCGATCCGGCCGTCGAGGTTCAGGTCTGCCCGGGCCAGGGGTGCCGGGAAGGGGCTCGCCATCCCGTCCAGTTGACCGGCCAGGAGGGCGGCCAGGAGGAGGGCGTCGGCGGCGGTCAGGGCGTGGTCGTCGTTGAGGTCCCCGGCCAGGGCGCCGCCCGATTCGCTCCAGGGCGCCACCGCCAGGGTGGCGGAGCGGGCGGGGAGGTTCACCGTGCACGAGCCGGCATCGGAGGGGGTTACGGCCCCGGCCGGGGCCAGCCGGTTGGAGGCGTCGAAGCGGTACAGCTGGAGGTCCCCGGTGAAGGAGCCCGTCACCGACACCGCCGCCGGGTGGGCGACCGTGTCCTTGTTGAAGAGCAGGAGGAAGAGCTTCCCCCCGGCCCCCCGGACGGCGTAGGCCCCCACCCGGTCCACGTTGCCGCTCAGGGCCCGGACGCTCTCGCCCGCCACCCGGCTCCCGGCCCCGTCGTAGTTCAGGTAGAGGGAGAAGGCGTCCTCGGCGCGGTTCCCGGGGCGCGGGGCCACCCAGCGGGTCGCCGCGTCCACGCCCTCCCGGGCGAAGACGGCCAGGGCCTCCGCCTCGGCCAGCGCCGTGCTGGGGAGGTTGTCGTCCCCCCAGGAATACTCCGTGACGGCGATCTTCGTTCCCGGCGCGTACTGGGCGACCCACTCCCGCAGCCGCGGGATGAGGCGGACCGGCTGGCCGATCCACGACTCGTCGACGTACGCGGGGTCGTAGAGCCCCTTGACCGAGCGGAGCCGGACGGCGGCGTACTCCTCGCCGCCGCCGAAGACCCCGCTGGCCTGCGGGTAGAAGTGGACGTCCAGGTAGTCCACCAGGCGGACGCCGGTGCTCACCCGGTGCGCCTCCACCTGCTGGAGGTACCACGGGAGGAAGGCCATCCCGCCGTGGGCCGCGGCGTCGGCCCCCGCCGAGCACCCGTCGGCGGCGGAGTAGAAGTAGGCGCACCAGCCCCACACCACCGGGCCGAAGATCTGCACGTCCGGGTCGAGGGCCTTCACGGCCCCGGCGTAGAGCAGGGTCCGCTGCCATAGTTCGTCGTAGGTGACCCCGGACGGGTGGACGTCCCGGTGGGTGGAGTTCCAGAGCATGGGCTCGTTGTCCAGGGCATAGAACTTCACGCCGCCGTTGCCCGCCGTCCCGGTCCGGCCGGCGATATGTGCCGTCCAGCCCGTGACGAAGGACGGGCCGACCTCCCGGCAGGCGTCGTCGGGGTCGTTGCCGGTGATCAAGGTGCCGTCCGGGTGGCGGCCGTTGCCGGCGTCCGCCGTGCACCACGACGCCCAGCCGGTGGCGGTGCACTCGGTCTCCTGCTGCGCGCCATACTTGGCCACGGAGAAACTCCACCGCCGCGTGCGGTCCCGCGCCGTCCAGCCGATGAGGGGGAGGGTGACCAGGGGCTGGGCGCCCGCGGCCCGGGTGGCGTCGATGAAACGGTCGGCGTCGGAGTTGTCGGGCAACTGCTCCGGGTGGTCGTTGTCGTGGGGGTAGGAGAAGAAGAACCAGTCGGAGCCCCGGTTGTCGGCGTCGTCCTGCCACGAGTAGCGGGTGGTGCTGTTGCCGCCCCACCGGCGCAGGGGGTACTTCATCCGGGCGACGGCCTCGTCGGTCCCGAAGTTGACGCCGAAGATGTGCGGGTTGACTGCCCGCCGGTCCAGGGCGGGGTCCACCGACACCGACACGGTCTCGCCCGTGGGCGGACCGCCCTCCCGCTCCAGGAAGCTCAAATCGTCGAGGTAGAGCGTGGGCTGGTCGCCGGCCGTGTCCGCCATGAACCAGAAGCCGTCCAGGATTCCCGTGGTCAAGCCCAGCGACGCGAAGGGGACCGTGACCTTCACCCACTGCCCGGCCGGGATGGCCCCGCCGGTGATGAAGGTGTCCACCCGGGCGCTCCCCGCCGACGACCCGCCGATGAGCAGGGCCAGCCGTACGGCCTGGCCGCCGGAGGCGCCCCCGTGGACCCAGAACTCCAGGCGGTCGTAGGCGTTCACGTCGATCCCGGCGCTCCGGTGAAAGTAGAGGCCGCCCCAGCTGTCGGGCTCGAAGGAAACGGCACTGCCCCCGGTGTGCACGACCGCCGTCTGGCCGAGGTTGTGTGTCGCCCAGCTCCAGTCCTCGAAGCCGTTGAGCAGGCTGTCCACGTACACCTGGAGGGGGTCGGCGCTCGCGGCGCCCCAGAACAGCACCAGGATCACCAGGGCCGTCAGCGATTTTTGCCGAATCATCGTCCCTCCCTGCCCAACCGGGGCAAACCGGAAAAAGAACCGCGAAAAACAAGGTGATGGCGATTTACGTTTGCATGGCACCGGCGGCGAGGCAGGCGATCCCGCCCACGAAGAGGGCGATGGAGACGATCATCAGGATCAGCGCCGACGTCTCCTTCCCCTTGATGGTGGCTTCCCGGGACTTCGTGGAGATCAGGCAGGGGACGGTCTTGTCGCCGGGGGTGTGGACGTTCCAGGACCCCCCCCGGGTGTCCGCTTCCCCGGTCATGAAGACGGTCCGCCCGGTGGGCAGGGCGTACTCCTCGAAGTGGTACCCCAGGGTGCGGCGTCCCTGGCCGACGGAGGCGACCCCGGACAGGTTCAGGGAGAACCCGCCGATGGAAAGGGAGAAGCCGGCCCGCTCGGGTTCGAACTTGGAGAGGACCTTCTCCGCCTCCATCTCGGCGCCCTCGGGCAGGACCCGGATGGAACCCGAGGCGTCCCGGAGGGTGAAGGGGCAGCGCCGCGTGTTGGAGGACATGGTCTCCCGGTGGCGGCGGGTCTTGCGCTCGTTGCGCTTCTCCTGCTCGTTCCACTGGGTGTACTCCTCCTCCGTCTCCCGCTCGACCTGCATCCGGTAGTAGACGCAGGACACGCCCGAAAGCTCGCCCTTGAGCGGATCTTCGCAGACGATCTCGCCCTGCAGGGCCACCACGCCGCCGGCGCCCGCGAGCACCTCGCCGACGGTCTTCGGCGGGATGGCGCGAAGTTTCCCGGCCTTCGCCAGGGTCCGGGACCGGGCCCACAGGCAGCCTCCCCCCGCCAGGAAAAGCACGAGACCCACGATCGCCATGGCCATGAGAACCTCCTTTCAGGAAGCGGATGTTTGCGTTCGACCCGCGGTTTCTCCGCGACGTCGCGGAACGTTTGACGGACCGACCGGGATTCACGGGGGGCATGATAGTTGGGTTGAGCGGGGAAGTCAAGGGCCGGGCGGGCGCCGCGCGGCCGGCTCGTGTTCAGAAGGCGTTTTCGTGAAACTCCAGGGTGGCCCGACGGTCCTCGCCCACGGTGATGGCCACCAGGTGACAGCGCAGGTCCCGGATGTCCAGGCGGTGGGATTTGAGGAAATACACCCCAAGGTCGCGGTATCGCTCCATCTTCTCCGCGTCCACCCGGTCCTCGGGCCGGAAGACCTCGTGGCGGCGGCGCGTCTTGACCTCCACCAGGTGGAGGGCGTCCCCCCGCCGGGCCACGAGATCGACCTCGCCGAAGGGCGCCCGCCAGTTCCGGGCCACCACGTCGTACCCTTTCCGGACCAGGAGGTCGTAGGCGAGCCACTCGCCCTCTCGCCCGAGCCGGGCCGGGTCCCGCAGGGCCCGCCGCGAGACGCGCCGCCGCAAGGGGTTCCCCCGCAGCCGCTCCAGGAATCGGAACCACATTCGCGCCGCCCCCCTCAAGTTTGATGCGTTCGCAAAAGCCCTTTCTCTCACAGGCACGGAGAAGTGCGAATCGTATTGAACAGAATCAAAAATCCTCAGGACTCTTCTCCGTGCCGCCGTGCCTCGGGAGACCCGAATCCGGGCTTCTAACGGGGCCATCCGGATTGACATCCCCGCAGCAGGCGTCATTGCCTTCGGGGAGGGATTCGCGGACGAGGGTACGGACGTCCTCCAGGATGCCCTGGTCCGCCGGCGGCATGGGCAGGGCGCCGATCTCCGCCTCCCCGAACCACCCGACCTCCGCGCACTCCAGGGGGCGGGGCTCGCCGGCGACGATCCGGCAGCGGTAGAACAGCAGCAGGACCTTCTTCTCGGGGTACTCCCACCAGGCGAAGCGGAAGGCGTCCCCGACCTCGGCCTCCACGCCCAGCTCCTCCGCCAGCTCCCGCCGGAGGCCCTGGGGGGGAGACTCGCCGTCGTGGAGCTTGCCCCCGGGGAATTCCCAGGTCCCCCCGAGGTGGTCGCCGTCGCGCCGGCGGGTGAGCAGCAATTTCCCCTCCCGGGTGACGACGGCGGCCGTCACGACGATGGCGGGGACCTCCACCGGCCGGGGACCGGAACCGGGGCTCACTTCGCCGTCACCGGCGGGCCGGGCTTGTCGGGGATCATCCCCGGCGACAGCGTCCGCTCGATGTAGGGGAAACCGAAGAACCCGGGGCGCACCTGGACGGCGACCCGGTGGTCGCCCGGCTGGTCCAGGGGCGGGATGGCCTGGTAGACGTCCTTCTGGACCGGGATCTTCTTGACGGGGAACTTCTCGGCGTCATCGACCTCCACGTAGTATTCCTGGTCGGGCTCGGCGCCGATGGCGTACTTGTAGACCACCTTCAGGTTCCGGATCTCGCCGCGGGAACGGTCCAGCGGCCGGTTGAACGCGAGGACGATCCCGGCGGCGATGGAGGCGCCCCCCAGGAGCATGACCACCGTCATGAAGACCACCGACTCGAAGTGGGTGACCTTCCAGACCACGAAACCGGCGATGAGACCGATTCCGCCGCCGATGGCGAGGGGCCAGTAGATGAAGGAGTCCTTCATGGGGTGGACCGAGTTCGAGAAGGCCGCCACCGCGAAGATCAGGCCGCCGATGAAGAGGGCGGCCACGACGATGTCCATGACGCCGAGGCTCTGGGACGCGCCCCGTTTCTTCCCGGACGACTTCTTCTCCGGTTTCTTCGCGTCGGCCCGGGGTTTCTTCGGGGGGGGCGGCTTCACCGTTTCCTTCTTTGGGGCGTCCTTTTTTGGGGAATCGGGTTTTGCGGTCTCCTTCCCCGGAGGGTTCTTCTTCGTGCTTTCGTTTTTCATTCGGGTTTCTCCACCAGTCGGGATCTGGCCCATGTTACCGAAAGCCCGCCGACTGTCAAGGCCTTTCCCGCGGACTGCCTGGGGAGGGCGAAAGGACGAAGGGACCAAAAGGACCTAAAGGACCAAAGGGACAGACGGGGCCGGCGAGGTTGGCGGGGTTGGCGGGCTTTTGCCGCCTTCAGGGTGGGAAGGTCCTCGAGAGGCGGCTTTTTCGTCTCTTCGGTGTATTTCGTGGTTCCATTTCACGCCGAGTCGGGTAGAATTCCGCTTCGATCGCTGGAGAAAGCCCCAAGGAGGACAAGCGGATGCGGAACGAATTCGGAAAACTCGACGCGGCCCTGCGGGACAGGGGCCGACTGGTCACGGCCGTCATCGTGCGGACGGCGGGCTCGACCCCCCGCAAGGCCGGCACCCGCATGGCGGTCTTCGACGACGGGTCCTCCCTGGGCACCATCGGCGGGGGCTCCTTCGAGGACACCGTGACCCGGGACGCCCAGGCCCTCTTCGCGTCGAAGGGCTGCGCGCTGCGGCACTACGCCTTCCACCCCGACGAGGCCGGCAAGGGCTCGGCCATCTGCGGGGGCGAGGCCGACGTCTTCTACGAATACCACGAGTCGGCGCCCCGCCTGCTGGTCTTCGGGGCCGGGCACTGCGGGAAGGCCCTCCTGCGCGCGGCCGCCCTGGCGGGGTACCGTCTCCGGGTGACGGACGACCGCGCCGAGTTGCTCGACGAGGTGCGGGCCTGGAACGAGCCGGCCGTCGAGGAATGCCTCCCTCTCGACCCGTCGCTGGAAACCCTCCCGGACTTCGACCCGGGCTCCGCCGTGGTCATCATGACCCGGAACCACGAGTTCGACGAGGAGATCCTGAAGAAGGTCATCCGCAAGCCGTGCGCCTACCTGGGGATGATCGCCAGCAAGTCCAAGGCCGGGACCATCCGGGGCCGCCTGCTGGCGGAGGGTTTCACCCCCGGCGAACTGGAGCGGGTGCACATGCCCATCGGCATCCCCATCCACTCGGAGACCCCGGAGGAGATCGCCGTCAGCATCCTGGGCGAGCTGATCTCCGTCCGGAACGCCTGAGGGGCTCGGGACGGCCGGCGCCCCGGAGACCGACATGAAAATACCGCCCGCCGACCCGTCCGCCGAAACGGCCGTCCTCCACGTGGTGGCCACCCCCATCGGAAACCTCGGGGACCTCACCTTGAGGGCACTGGAGACACTCCGCGCCGCGGAGTTGGTGATCTGCGAGGACACCCGCCGGACCGGCCGGCTGCTGCAGCACTACGGTGTCGGGGCCCCCCGGGTCTCCCATCACGACTTCAACGAGCGGGAAAGCGCCCGGCGGCTGGCCGACCGCATCGCCGGGGGCCTGCGGGCCGCACTGGTCACCGACGCGGGGACCCCGGCGGTGTCCGACCCCGGGACCGCCCTCGTCCGCGAGTGCCTGGCCCGGGGGGTCCGGGTGGTGCCCGTCCCCGGCGTGTCCGCGGTGACGGCCGCCCTGTCCGTCTCCCACCTCAGCCCGTCGCCCTACCTCTTCCTGGGCTTCGCCCCCCCGAGGGGGCCGGCCCGCCGCCGGTTCCTGGAGACGGTGCGGGACCTGCCCTGGACCTTGGTCTTCTACGAGGCCCCGCACCGGGTCCTGGCCTTCCTGGGCGACCTGCAGGCGGTCCTCGGGGACCGGGAGGCCCTGTTCTGCCGGGAGTTGACGAAGCTGCACGAGGAGGTCCTGCGGATGAAGACGTCCGCCCTTCGGGAAGCGCTGGCGGGCCGGGAGCGCGTGGTGGGCGAGATCACCCTGGCGGTGGCGGGTGCCGCCCTGCCGGACGCCCGGGCCAGCGCCGGCAGTGCCCCCGACCCCGCCGCGTGCCTCGCGGCCCTGGACGGGAAGGGGCTGTCGAACCGGGACGTGGCCGCCATCCTGTCGCGACTCTGCGGCATCCCGCGCAACGAGGCCTACCGGATGGCCGGCAGGCGGCGGTAGCCGGGACCGCCCTCCGGGCCGCCGGCGCGGTTCGCCCCCCGCAAGGCCTTCCCGAGGCGGGGCCCCGCACCCGATTTTGCTTGAACACCCATTCGGCTGATGTATAATGAACCCGTCATTTCTGGATCGCAACCAATATCGGAGAGGGAGAGGAGACCATGCCGGATGACGAAATCGTAACCATGAAGCACCTGGAGGCCCCCGAGCTGGAAGAGGCGGCCGTCGAGTTTTTCGAGACCGTGCAGGAGGCTGCCGAGGCCGGCAAGAAGAGTCTCACCGTCACCTACGGCGGCGCCGAGTTGACCGTCGGCCTTCCGCCGCTCGGCGAGGGGGACCGGGGGATGGTCTACCACCTCCCGGGGCACTCCCTGCCCATCGCCGACCCCGGGAAACCCCTCTGCCTGAAGGTGGCCAAGCAGCAGCCCATCTGCCGCGAGCGTCTCCTCGAGGAAGCCATGACCACGGAGTTCTTCCTGTCGGAGAACGTGGCCGTCCCCCGGATCTTCCACCTCGACCCCCTGGGCCGTTACTGCGTCAAGGACTTCATCGAGGGCGAGTCGGTCACCAGCCTCTACATGCGTTTCGACAAGCTGACGGTCAAGACGCAGAGCCTCATCCTGGAAGGACTGGAGAATTTCCTGAACCGCCTCCTGGACCTTTTCAAGAAGCGCCCGGACTGCAAGGTCAGCATCAGCCCCAACAACATCTACGTCCTCGCCGAGGGGGGCAAGTTCAAGGACCCGACGGAGTTCGTCCTGATCGACCCGGGGACGACCCTGAAGAAGAACTACGACGGCTTCAGCTTCGACAAGTACTGGAACGAGGTCCTGCCCGACCGGATCAAGAAGTACCAGCGCACGGGCTACCTCCAGTGGCTCGTCCCCCAGGCCGTCACCAAGTCCGAGCGGGACGAGGTCAAGGAGTTCGAGATCTTCCGCGGCATGACCCCCGCCGAGATCTACCTCCTCCTGAAGATCGCCCGGACCGTGGAGTTCGACGCCGAGGACGTCATCCTCCACGAGGGGGCCGTGGGCGAGAACTTCTACCTGATCCTGGAGGGGGAGGTGGAGGTTCGCAAGCGCCACTATCACAAGCCCGGCGCCCTGAAGATCCGCGTGGGCCGGGGGTCGGTCCTCGGGGAACAGGCGTTTCTGCTCCGGGTGCCGCGCTCCATGACCGTGGTGGCCGCCACGGCCTGCAAGCTCATCGAGATCGACTGCGACGACTTCAACGAACTGCTGGAGGCGAACCTGACGGCGCCGTACAAGCTCATCAAGAACGTGGCCACCATCCTGGCCGAGCGCCTGTACCACCTCAACAACGCCTACCAGAAACTCGTGGAATCCAACCCGGAAACAACCGCTTCAGGAGCCTGAAATGACCGTGCCGCTCGAATCCGACATCTGTCCGCGCTGCGAGGACGGGATCCTGGTGGCGACCACTTCCTCCCAGGACATCACCGTCTCCGACTCCGTGATCCGGGTGCCGAACGTCCAGGTGGACGAGTGCCGGAACTGCGGTTTCCGCGCCATCTCGGGGCGGAATGTCGGCCTGTTCGACCTGCTGTTCGCCCCCCAGTACTCCCGGATCCAGGACCTCGTCGCCGCGCTGCGGACCGCCGGCTACCTCGGGATGTTCCTCCAGGAGCACCGCTCCGAGTCCAGCCTGGGTTTCGGGTCCCGGGAGTACGTGGCCAACCTCCAGGACGACCTCCGGGACCTCTACCTCGACAACGAGTCCAACCACGTCATCCGTCGGCTCTCCGCCGCCCGGATGGGGTTGATCTCCCTGGACCTCCAGGGGCAGCGCCTGAACGTGAAGATCCCGAAGATCGGCGAAGGCGAGAACGGCGTCGTCTTCGACTTCGAGGAGTCGCCGGGCTCGGTGCTCAAGATCGCCAAGCCCCGCCAGTACAGTCGGAACCACCTGGTGGAGGAGTTTTACGCCACCGATTTCTTCGAGAAGAACGGCGTCCCGGTCCCCCGGATCGAGCAGAGCGACCCCTTCGGCAACTTCATGATCAAGCAGAAACTGGCCGGGGACTCGCTGGCAAAGGTCTACTACGACCTGGGCGGGCCCGAGAGCCCGGTCTGGCGAGCCGTAAAGTCCTCGGTGAAAGCCTTCATCGACTGCATGTTGGAATTGTTCGTCAAGTACCCGGAGTGGAAGACCTCCGTCAGCCCCAACAACATCTTCGTCCTGATCTCGGGCGCCGAGTGCCGGTGCCTGCTGGTGGACACGGGCCCCGCCCCGTTCCACGACTACTCGACCTTCAACTTCGAGGACTACTGGAACACGGTGATCCCCCAGAAAATCAAGCAGTACCGGGCCGTCGGCTACCTCTGAGACGGCCCTTCCCCCGCGATGACACCTCCCCGGGGCGTGATTCCCCGGGGATTTTTCTTCATCGAAGGCTGAGGGGGAGGAGGCAGTCCCCCCTTCCCCCGCGGATAATACCCAAAGGAGACGGTCGATGACATCCAAGCGGTCGGGAGCCCTCCTCGTTGCCCTGGTCCTGGCAGCCGCGGCGTCCCTCGCCCTGGCCGACGCGCCCCCCGAGCCGGCGCCCCGGAAGAACCCGGCCAGCCCCGAGCGCATCCTCCTCACGGTGAGCGTGGACCCGACCCGTTCCCAGGTGGTGACCTGGCGGACCCGGGTCCCCGTCGCCGACCCCGTCGCCCAGATCGCCCCCGCCCGGTCCGAGACGGACTTCCACGAGAAGGCGGTGAGCGTGAAGGCGGTTTCGGAAAGCCTGAAAACCGACAAGGGCGAGACGGTTTACCACCACGTCGCCCTCTTCCGGGACCTCGCTCCCGACACGGCGTACGGTTATCGGGTCGGCGGGGAGAAGGCGTGGAGCGAATGGTTCACCATCCGGACGGCGTCGGACAAACCCGACCCCTTCCGCTTCCTCTACATCGGCGACATGCAGAACGGCATCTTCTCCCACTGTTCACGGACGGTCCGGCAGGCCTTCCGCAAGGCGCCCGACGCCCGGCTCGTGCTCTTCGCCGGGGACCTGGTGGCGGAAGGGTACGACGACGCCCTGTGGGGCGAGTTCTGCGATGCCCTCGGGTTCATCGGCTCGGAGACGGCGGTCATGGCGTCCCCCGGCAACCACGACATGCATGCGCTGCCCGACTGGATCACCAGCAAGAAGATGGACAGCGTGGCCCCCACGTGGCGCGCCCACTTCTGCTTCCCCGCCAACGCCCCCGAGGGGATCGCCGAACTCAAGGACGAGGCCTTCTACTTCGACTACCAGGGGGTTCGGTTCATCTCCCTGAGCACGGCCGTCTTCAGCAGTTCGGCCTTCCGCGAGGAGAAACGCGAGGCCATCCGGAAAGCCCAGCTGGCCTGGCTGGAGGACCTCCTCGCGCGCAACCACAGCCATTGGGTGGTGGTGCTGATGCACTACCCCGTCTTCTCCGCCGGCAAAGACCGGGACAACCCCGAGATGCGCGACCTTCTCCTGCCGCTGTTCGACAAGTACGGCGTGGACCTGGTGCTCCAGGGCCACGACCACGTCTACGCCCGCACCCACAAGCTGCACGGCGGGAAGGTGGCGGGGCCGTCCGCGCCCGGGACCGTCTACGTCATCTCCGCGGGCGGTTTCAAGACCTACCCCGTCAACCCGCGCCACAAGGGCCTCATGGCGGTCCTGGACTCCGGACGGCAGTACTACCAGGTGATCGACGTGTCGCCGGAGCGCCTGGAGTACCGCTCCTACGCCGTGGACGGGCAGCTCAACGACGCTTTCCGCCTGGAGAAGAACGCGTCGGGGCCCTCGACCTTCATCGACCTGTCCGGGGGGCGGGGGGCGAAACCGAAGCCGGGGGCCGAGGGCACGCCCCCCGAGGGGGCGCAAAGCGGCCGGCCCGCCGCCTGAGGCCCCGGGCGGCGACGGATCGCGCCGGGCCGGGCCCGGCGGAAAACCCATCACGGAGGCGGTATGAGACCCTTTCACGGCGTGGATTTCATGGACATCGAGCCCCTCTTCTCCGAGGAGGAGCGGATGGTGCGGGACACGGTCCGCCGCTTCGTCGAGGAGCAGGTCAAGCCGGTCCTCGGCGCCTGCCACCGGGAGGGGCGGTTCCCCCGGGAGCTGATCGGGCCCCTCGCGGAACTGGGCCTCCTCGGGGCGAACCTGGACGGCTACGGCCTGCCCGGGATGGGCGCCGTGGCCTATGGGTTGGTGATGCAGGAACTGGAACGGGGTGACAGCGGCCTGCGCTCCTTCGCCTCGGTCCAGGGCGCCCTGGTGATGTACCCCATCCACGCCTTCGGGAGCGAGGAACTCAAGGCAAAGTGGCTCCCGGCGCTGTTCGAGGGGAGGGCCGTCGGCTGCTTCGGCCTCACGGAACCGGACTTCGGGTCCAACCCCGCCGGGATGACCACCCGGGCGGTGCCCGACGGCGGCACCTACGTGCTCAACGGGGCCAAGATGTGGATCACCAACGGCACGCAGGCCGACCTGGCGGTGGTTTTCGCCCGCCTCGGGGACGGTCACGCCGGCTTCCTGGTGGAGCGCGGGACGCCAGGGTTCTCCGCCGAGGAGATCAAGGGGAAGTATTCCCTCCGGGCATCGGACACCGCCTCCCTCTTCTTCGACGACTGCCGCGTCCCCGCCGCCAACCGCCTCCCCGGGGCCGACTCGCTCAAGGCCGCCCTGAAGTGCCTGACCCAGGCGCGCTACGGGATCGGCTGGGGCGTGCTCGGGGCCGCCATGGAGTGCTACCACACGGCCCTGGAGTACGCGAAGGAGCGGGTCCAGTTCGCGGGGAAGCCCATCGCCGCCCACCAGCTCACCCAGGAGAAGCTCGTCCGGATGCTCTCCGAGATCACCAAGGGGCAGCTTCTCGCCCTCCAGGCCGGCCGGCTCAAGGAGGCCGGGAAGCTTCGGCACGACCAGGTGTCGCTCCTGAAGCGCAACAACGTGGACATGGCCCTGGAGTGCGCGCGCACCGCCCGGGACATCCTGGGCGCCGCCGGCATCGTGGACGACCACCCGGTGATCCGGCACCTGCTCAACCTGGAGTCGGTGCGGACCTACGAGGGCACCCACGACATCCACACCCTCATCCTCGGCCACCGGATCACCGGCATCCCCGCCTACCACTGAAAGCCCGCGACTCGTTGGGGTAAGATTCAAAGGACAAAACGACCCAAAGGACCCAAAGGACGGCACGGACCTTTGAGAGCGCAGGGCCCGCGCAGGCCTTGAAACCCGGCTGGCGCAAGCTCCCCCGGCCCCTCCCGGCCCTGCAGCTTCCGTCCTCGCCCCCCGCCGCCTGCTTCCCCCCCGGCCGCGCCGCCCCCGTTCGCCTCCCGCGGCCGCGCTGCTACCCGCCGCCGCTCCCGACCCCGCCGTCCTCTGTTCACCACTCACCCCCACGGCCGCGCTGCCCTCTGTTCACCCCCCCCCACGGCCGCGCTGCCCTCTGTTCACCCCCCCCACGGCCGCGCTGCCCTCTGTTC